>CAUUIH010000113.1:0-4089 GCA_963545165.1 uncultured Veillonella sp. | reverse complement strand
CAACGTGTTCTTATCGTAGAAGACATCGTAACTACAGGCGGTTCCGTTCGTGAAGTAGTAGATGTAGTGAACGAAGCTGGCGGTGAAATCGTTGGTGTAGGCCTTCTTGTTAACCGTAGCGGTGGCAAAGCTGACTTCGGTGTACCAAAAGAAAAAGTGCAAGCCTTGTTGAACTTAACTGTACCAACATTTGAAGCTAGTGCTTGTCCACTTTGTCAAAACGGCACACCGATGACAGAACGCGGTAGTAAACATATTAAATAAACACTGTATACCTAACCGTATACTGATGAGTCCCCTTCCACTACACAAGTGGCTGGGGCTTATTCATTCTTCATAGGAGTTATTAAAAAAAGGAACTATGTAAAGACTGTCCATTCAATCTTTCATAGTTCCTTTTTATATATTCAGTCACGATGCCAAGTTCTAGATACACTTCCTAACAGGAGCTATTCATCTTCCCTATCAGTTTAGTGTCCCAGACCACAACCAATCATTCTTTGGTAATTCGCTTTAATTAACCATTATATCCTTTGATTTTCAAAGCTTCTACTAAGCGGCGTAATGCTACCATGTACGCAGCCAGTCTTGGATATACTTTAAATTCTTCTTGCATAGCCCATACTTCTTCGAAGCTTTTCTTCATATTTTTTGCTAATTTTTCGTTGACTTCTTCCTCAGACCAATAGAAGCCCGCTTTGTTTTGTACCCATTCATAATAGGATACTACCACGCCACCGCCATTGGCTAATACGTCTGGCAATACAGGAATACCTTTCTCAAAGAAGTATAAGTCAGCATCTTTGGTCAATGGTCCGTTCGCCCCTTCCAAGATTAACTTCGCTTTTACATCTTTCATATTCGATTCGTTCACTTGGTTTTCCAAGGCTGCTAAATATAGCACATCTACGTCCAATAACAATAAGTCTGGATTTGGAATGCGTGTCATACCTGGCTCTTCATAACCTTCCAAAGAACGGCCATGAGAGTTTGCATATTCGTAAGCGTTTTCTACATCAATGCCGTTTGCATTATATAAAGAACCATGTACGTCACCGATGGCAACGATTTTAGCACCTTCACGATGCATCAACAAAGCACCTACGGAACCTACATTACCGAAGCCTTGTACAGCAATGGTCAAATCTTTGATGGATTTTCCTTGTTTTTCCAAATAGGAAAGTAATGTGAACATACAGCCACGGCCGGTCGCTTCGTTACGACCTAAGGAACCGCCGATTGCTAGTGGTTTGCCTGTTACGATACCTGGTGTCCATTGGCCTGTTAAGGCACTGTATTCATCAACGATCCAAGACATGATTTGTGGATTTGTATTCACATCAGGAGCCGGCACATCTCGTTCTACCCCAATGATAGGAGCAATTTTACGAACGAAACCACGTGTTAACCGTTCCAACTCTCTTTCACTTAGTTTTCTAGGATCCACCTTGATACCACCTTTACCACCGCCATATGGTAAATGAGCGATTGCATTTTTGATGGTCATCCACGCACCTAAGGCACGCACTTCATTTTCATCTGCATCTGGGTGAAAGCGTAATCCACCTTTAGAAGCACCAAGTACGGAGCTATGTTGGCAACGATAGCCAGTGAATACTTCCACATGTCCATCATCCATTTGTACAGGGATAGCCACGTTCATTTCACGTTCTGGATGTCGCAACACTTCATAATCATTGCGTGGGATACCCAATGTATCCGCTGCTAAGTCTAAGGTTTGCAGCATGTTTTCATAAGGGTTGTAATTTGCCATAATACCACCTCACTTTACATATACTATAAAAATCGTGTATATCCTAATAGTAGCACAACTATTTCCATATGACTATAGATTTCCAAAAAATCCTGCTTATTTTATAGGTAAACTAAAGCTTTAAAAATACTTTGTTTAAAAAAAGCTGATTCCATCACGAATCAGATAGAATCAGCTGTTCTTTCGTATTAAAAAATTGTCGGCAGCTCAAATATCCTGCTATAGCAATAGCAATGGATATGGTTGAAAACGACATAAAAATAACGATAATCTGGTATTTGATGGCCTCCATAGGGCTCATACCTGCCAAGATTAAACCTGTCATCATCCCCGGCAAAGACACAATGCCCAATGTTTTCGCACTATCGATGGTTGGTTGCAAGCTAAATATAAGGGCGCTTCGCAGGATTGCTTTACAAGCCTGCATAGGAGTAGCCCCCAAGGCCAGCTTAATCTGAACCTCTTGTTGGCGACTCTTAAAACTGGTTGTAATTTGGCGGAAACACAATCCTACTGCCACCATAGCCCCCGACATCACCATACCTCCTACAGGAATCATTTGATATGGTGTAAAGGATAAGACATTCGCACTCAATAATATCGCCAACGTAATAATAGCACCAATGCCGATGCCAATGCCGGCAATCCAGGAGGCATGTTGGATCCCAGACCCTCGTTTACCTCCATTAACAGCAGCACTGATAAGCATCACCAACAGTACGCCGCCCGTAAACATAGGATGGTCAGCACCAAAAATGAAATGCAATACATAGCCTACGACAACTAGTTGTACTACCGCTCGCAAAGCGCTGTGCAATATTTCTAGTTCCAATCGCATCCGTTGCTGATAGGACACAATGACGGCGATAACGATGAGCACTGTTGCCATCAACAATGATTCATTCGATAAGGCATTAAAGCTCCCCATGTGGCACCTCACAATCTGTAATGCGTCCCTCTTTCACAGTGATACGACGTTGCCCCATACGAAGACTTTGTTCTAGATTATGGGTCACCTGTAACAAGGTTAAGCCTTCTCTATGTAACTGCATAAGACCTTGTTCCACCCACTCTGTATTTTCTGCATCCAAGGCAGATGTCACCTCATCCAATAGCAACATGTCTGGAGCAAACAGTAAACTACGAATTAAACAGATTCGCTGCATTTCACCACCAGATAACTCCGTATTTGATTTCTCTAGCAACTGTAGATCCATATGAAACAAATCGAATAGTTCTTTGATTCTTGTTTCATCAACAGAACGGCCTCGCATGGTGAAAGGAAACGATAAATTACCTCGCACCGTTTGTCCAAACAAGTAGGGTTGTTGAAAACAGTACGCCACTCGTTGGCGATACTCCGTCGGCGTATAGCTTTCTATAGACTTACCATGAAAGGAAATCGTACCTCCCGTAGGGGATTGCAAGGAACTTGCCAATTTTAGAATTGTACTTTTACCACTCCCAGAAGGGCCTATAATTGTGATACTTTCACCTTGATTCACAGAAAAAGAAATATCCTGTAGAATCTGGCGCCCATGAACCTCGAAAGAGATATTTTCAAACTGCAGTACTGACATCATACACACTCACTATAGAAATTATAAATCGATAACTAGTTCCACCGGGCAATGGTCAGATCCAAAAATATCCGCATGAATCTTCGCCTCTTGGATTTTGTCCGCAATGCTGTTGGATACCAAGAAGTAGTCAATTCTCCATCCTACGTTCCGTTCACGTGCTTTCCCCATGTAAGACCACCAGCTGTACGCATCGACCGCATCAGGATATAAATAGCGGAATGTATCTGTAAATCCTGCTGCTAGTAGTTCCGTCATTTTTTCACGTTCTTCATCACTGAAACCAGCATTTTTACGATTTGTTTTAGGATTTTTCAAGTCAATTTCTTGGTGGGCCACGTTCAAGTCACCACACAGAATCACAGGTTTTTTCGCATCTAATGCTAGTAAATACTCACGGAACGCTACTTCCCATTTCATGCGGTACTCTAAACGAGCCAATTCACGTTGGCTATTGGGTGTATAGCATGTAACCAAGTAAAACTTTTCATATTCCGCCGTGATAACACGACCTTCTTGGTCATGTTCTTCAATGCCAATACCATTCACTACGGACAACGGTTTTTCCTTTGTAAAAATAGCCGTACCGCTATAGCCTTTTTTCACCGCACTATTCCAATATTGTTCATGGTTCGGCAAAACCATTTCAATTTGCTCTGGCTGTAATTTTGTTTCTTGTAAGCAGAACATATCTGCATCTAATGCATCGAATGCATCCATAAATCCTTTCGTCAT
>CAUUIH010000112.1:0-4228 GCA_963545165.1 uncultured Veillonella sp. | reverse complement strand
GTGCAGCTTTTGTAATTAAAGATCCACAAGCTACTAAAGTTTCTTTATTAGCAAGGCCAATCGTTTTTTGTGCCCGAATCGCCGCCATGGTTGGTTCAATACCGGCAGCTCCTACTACGGCAGTCACCACCATCGTAGCTTCTGGTAAGATTGCGGCTGCAGATAAGGCTTCCTTTCCGCCTAAAATTTCTGTAGCCCCATTGTAGCGTTCTTTTAATTGTACATATGCCTTTTCATCTACAACACCCGCCATGATAGGCTTAAATTCTGCAATTTGCTGTTCTAGTAGATCAATGTTTTTATGTGTTACTAACGCTACCGCTTGAAATTGATCTGGATGTTGACGAATCACATCTAACGTTTGTGTTCCTATAGACCCTGTGGAGCCTAATATACTTATAGCTTTCATAAAGGTCTCCCTATAAAATCATTACAGCATAAGAATGTATGCCAACACCAATGGTGCTGCAAACAATAGACTATCAAAACGATCTAATACACCACCATGGCCAGGTAATAATGTACCTGAATCTTTTTTATTTGCTTCACGTTTTAATTTTGATTCAAATAAATCCCCTAAAGGTGCTAATATACCTACAATAATACCCGTACCTAAGCCAAAACTTAGTGGTAATCCTAGACAAATTGAACCAATCCATCCCACCAAAATACAACCGATGAAACCGCCCATAAAGCCTTCCAAGGTTTTATTTGGACTGATAGTTGGCACAATTTTCCGTTTACCAAAAGAACGGCCCACAAAATAGGCAAATGTATCACTAGCCCAAATAGCTATTAGTACAAGCCAAATGACAGCCATACCGAATCCTTCTTGTCCCGCATAATAGCTCGTATTTTCATAGATTCTATTATCACGTAGCACCATCAGAGCTATAAAACCACTAGTCACATACAATAGGCTACTGATCGTAGATTGTACTGTGGGAAGCATTATTTTTCCGTTGCAGAAGGTATATTCAATGACCATAGCTAACATCACCAAGATACCTAAGAATCCAGCTAATGGGTAATTTCCAAACAATAAGGAACCACATACCATAACAATATAAATCAATCCCCACAGTGGAAGTAGACGACGTTTCATATGACGGAATAAGCTAACACATTCTACCCAACCGATGAATGCCAATACAGACATGACAAGATTAAAAAATAGGCCTCCATAGGTGATGGCAACCGCCAACAAGACAACGCCAATCAAAGCTGTGATGAGACGGGTTTTTAACATATTATTTCTCCTCTTTTAAACCACCAAATCTACGCTCTCGTTGTTGGTATGCCAAGATGGCTTCTTCCAATACTTGTGGCGTAAAATCTGGCCAATGCAAAGGGGTAAACCAGAACTCGGCATAGGCAATTTGCCATAACAAGAAGTTGCTGATACGTGCATCATTGCTTGGTCGAATTAGTAAATCTACACGATCAAATTCTTGCGTGTCTAGGTAGGAAGAAATCAAACTTTCTGTAATATCTTCCTCAGTAATAACACCCTTTGCTACATCTTGAACAATCCGTTTTGTAGCTCTAGTAAGTTCGTCACGTCCCCCATAGTTAATAGCTAATTGCAACGTGATTCCTGTATTAGCTTGAGTTAATTCTTCAGATTCTTTGATGATTCTTTGTAACTCATCAGATAGCTTCGTAATATCTCCCACAAAACGAATACGCACCCCTTCTGCATGCATTCGCTTCACATTTGAAAGTAAATACTCTTTAATAAGACCCATTAACAGGCTAACTTCTTCTTCCGGTCGTTTCCAGTTTTCTGTAGAAAAGCCATATACAGTTAATGCTTTCACGCCAAATCCTTGGGCTGCTTTCACAATATCCTTTAATACTTCCGCACCTGCGCGATGACCCATACTCCGTGGCATGCCTTTACGCTTCGCCCATCTACCGTTACCATCCATGATAATAGCAATATGTTTTGGAATATTAGTGGGATCTATAGTCGGTCTCTCTTGGTTTTTACTTTTCTTCCATAAGTTTTTTAGCATACTGTACCTCATTCGACTGCACCACATCAGACTCTGCCATACGACTGGCTACCATAGGATGAAAGAGAACTATCTCCCATGTACCTTGTTTGACAATGACGCGGCCTACATAATATTCTTCGGAAGAAATGGAAAAGAATCGATTATAGTTCTTTTCTATTTTTGTAGTAAAAGGGATAGAGGCAGCCTGCAAAAGAGACTGTGCAAGCTGCCATGGAAATCCCAAAATAGATGTATGTTCCATTAGACAGACATAACATCCTTTTCTTTTGTATCGCGAAGTTCATCAATTAGTTTGATTTTTTTGTCAGTCAATTTTTGAACTTGATCTTGTCCATCTTTTGACACGTCTTCTGTAATTGTTTTCGCTTTTTCTTCTTTCTTGATTGCATCATTAGCATCACGACGAATGTTGCGGATGGCAACTTTTGCATCTTCCGCTTTTTTGCTAACTACTTTTACTAATTCCTTACGGCGTTCTTCTGTCAATTGAGGAATAGCCAAACGAATGGAGTCCCCATCGTTGTTAGGATTTAATCCTAAGTCAGATGTTAAGATTGCTTTTTCAATAGCACCAATCATAGTTTTATCCCATGGAGCGATTAAAATCATACGTGGATCTGGAGCAGATACGTTCGCTACTTGGTTCACTGGAGTCGGTGCTCCGTAGTAATCAACCATAACGGAATCCAATAAAGAGGTATGAGCACGACCTGTGCGTACAGAGGCAAATTCGTGTTTTAAGGATTCAATTGTTTTGTCCATGCGCGCTTCTTCGCGGCTAATAATTTCTTTAATTTCCATAGTGTTCACCTTTTACTTTACGATAGTACCGATGGCTTCCCCTTTCGCAGCACGTGTGATGTTGCCAGGGATATCCATACTGAATACAACGATAGGAATATGATTATCTTTACATAATGTTGTGGATGTAGCATCCATTACTTTCAATTCTTTGCTAATTACATCCATATATGTCAATTCATCGAATTTTACAGCCTTTGGATTTGTTTTAGGGTCGGAATCATATACGCCATCAGCGAATTTTTTCGCCATTAAGATAGCATCTGCTTCAATTTCTGCAGCACGTAAGGCAGCTGTTGTATCTGTAGAGAAATACGGATTACCAGTACCTGCTGCAAAGATAACAATACGACCTTTTTCTAAATGACGTATGGCACGGCGACGAATGTATGGTTCTGCTACTTCTTGCATTTCAATTGCTGTTTGAACACGAGTTGCTACACCAGCATTTTCAAGGGCATCTTGTAATGCGATAGCATTCATTACTGTGGCGATCATACCCATGTAATCCGCAGATGCACGGTCCATACCTTTGGCACTACCAGATAAACCGCGCCAGATATTACCACCACCAACAACGATAGCAATCTCAATATCACTTTCTTTGGAAAGAGCTGTAATCTCTTGTGCCAATGGCTCTACCACTTGTGGGTTAATACCAAATCCTTGATCACCTGCTAGGGCCTCACCGCTAAGTTTTAATACGATACGTTTAAATTTACGTTCACTCATGTCCTTCTCCTTATGACGTGTTTCTAACAAATAATTCAAAAATAAGAGAACACTTGCGGTGTTCTCTTATCTCCGTACTTATTTACCTACAGTAGCCATAACTTCTGCAACGAAATCGTCTTGTTTCTTTTCGATACCTTCGCCTAAAGCGTAGCGAACATAACGACGTACGTTAATGTTTTCACCGATTTTAGCGATTGCTTCATTAATCATAGCTTGTACAGTTTTTTCACCGTCTTTAATGAAAACTTGTTCTAATAGGCAGTTTTCTTTATAGAATTTTTCAACGCGGCCAGCTACCATTTTTTCAAGAACTGCTTCTGGTTTTGGTTTACGACCAGCTTTAACGTCTTCTTCAGCTTCTACTTTAGCTTGTTCCAATAATACTTGTTTTTCGTGTTCAATTACTTCAGTAGGAACTTCTTCACGGTTCAAGTATGTAGGATTTACAGCTGCAATTTGCATTGCGATGTCGCGTGCTAAATTTTGGAAATCATCAGTTTTTGCAACGAAGTCAGTTTCACAGTTAACTTCCACTAAAACACCGATACGACCACCAGCATGAATGTAGGATTGTACTACACCTTCAGCTGCAATACGACCAGCTTTTTTAGCTGCCGCAGCCAAACCTTTTTCACGAAGAAGGTCAACCGCTTTATCGATATTACCGTCAG
>CAUUIH010000111.1:0-4402 GCA_963545165.1 uncultured Veillonella sp. | reverse complement strand
GTGCCGTGATTTGCTGTCCATTGCGCAGTGAACCGCCTGTGAAAGTCCATAGTGAAGCCTATTTTTTCCGTGCTGTAAAAGCAGGTTTTGCACAACGCCGTAAAACGTTCAGTAACACAATGAAGACTACTGGATTGAGTAAGGAAGTTATAGAAGCTATTTTGGCAAAAGCTAATATTGACGGATCCCGTCGTGGTGAGACATTTACTTTAGATGAATTTGCTCTTATTGGTAATGCTTGGTATGAACTAGATCAAGAGGCTAAGTAAGAATATAGAAAAAGGATTCTACAACTGAGGTTGTAGAATCCTTTTTCGTTCAGGGTAACATATGGAAGAATTGATTAAATCAGTTTTGCCATAAATGTGATTAAGAATGCGTTAGTAAAGTCGATGAGGAAGGCACCTACTAAGGATACGACTAACCATGCTTTTGGAGATGGGCCATATTTAGAAGCTAAGGACAACATGTTTACCAAAGCATTTGGTGTAGCACCTAAGCCGAAGCCAATAGCACCAGCACCTAACATAACGGAATCGTAGTTGCGTTTGAACAACCAGTAGATTAAGTATGCAAAGATTGTAATCAACACCATTTGTGCGGCTAAGATTGCCATTAAAGGTAATGCTAAATCAACTAATTGTGCTAATTTCAAGCTATTGATTGCCATTGTAACGAAGATACTTAAAGATACATTAGAAACGGCATCTAAGGCAGCACTGTTAATAGTAATATGACCAGTGAAGTCAGCATAGTTACGAATGCAAGCGCCTACGATCATAGCGCCAATATAGGCAGGTAATGGACCAAATACGGAAGATAATAGAGCACTTACTAATGTGCCAAGGCCTAAGGAAATACCTACGAAGGCAATGACATGCATTAAGGATTGTAAGTCGAATAATTTACTTTCAGAGTCGGATTCGTTAATATCGATACCGTCAGCTTCTAATAATTCAGGATGATCTACAGGTGTAGGGACATTGTGCATTTTGATGATGCGGTCACCTACAGGAGCACCTAATAAAGTACCAGCTACCATACCGAATGTAGCGGCTGCGATAGCGGCAGATGCCACACCTGGAACACCAGTTAATTCTTCAAAGTGAGGACCGAAGGCACCTGCTGTACCAAGACCACCCATCATGGAAACGGAACCAGCCATAATACCAAAGATTGGTTCAATACCCATAGCTTTAGCAATCATAATACCAGCACCATTTTGAAAGACAATCCAGATTGTACAGATAATCCAGAAGAAGATAATAGCGACGCCACCTTTTTTAAGGACGTTTAAACTTGCCATTAAACCGATAGTGGTGAAGAAAGCTAACATTAAGAATGATTGCAAGGCACTATCGAAGATGATGTTTACGATTTTATAATACGATAAGAAGGCACATAAGAATGCAAATGGTAAACCACCTACGGCCGGTGCAGGCATACTCACACGTTGTAAGAAGGGAGAATGTTTTTTGATAAATTCCCCTAAATACAATGTAACAATAGCTAATGCTACAGTTTGAATCATAGACAGTTTTAATGTCCAGATTCCATTGACTAGACTCAAGTCAATAAGACCTTTCATAGTACAACCCCCTTTGGAACAAGATGCATATTAGATAAAACTTATGTCCTTATCATAGCATGAAATAGGAGGGTTCGTCATAGTGATTTTTTGTATGATAGTGCTAAGTATGAGTGTTTTTCATCAATAGTAGTTAAGTGATAGTGACTATAGATTGTAAACAACTACGATAGGTATTCTATAGAATCTCGAAGGATGCACGTATGAAAGGTTGTACATGATGATGCATGATGTATACATTACATACTTATTATAATTTTAAGTTATAATATAGATGCAAAAAAAGTATAGGCAAAAAGAAAAAATGACTGTATTTATCTATGAACAAGAGATAAATTTATGAAAAACAACTGATTAATTTAGCAATCTGTGTTACTATAATATAGGTAAATTGATATTGTTATATATATTATTAGGTAAAGTTACTTATATGTGAGGTTAATGTGAAACGAATCATTATAGGAATAGTGGGGCTCATTGTAGCTATCGGTGTATACCTTGGGATACAGTACCAGAGATCTTGGGATTATAAGGCTGTAGGTGTGCCCGTTTTAAATTATCATCGTATTGATACAGGTATTCGTCACTCCTTGGTGGTGCCTCCAGAAGAGTTCAAGAAACAAATGCAATATCTTCATGATGAGGGATATCATACTATTACTATGGATGAGTTGTACGACTATGTAACGAAAGGAACGGAATTGCCTGATAAGCCAGTGCTAATTACATTTGATGACGGTTATATTGACAACTATAAACATGCATTTCCTGTTTTAAAAGAATACAATATGAAAGCTACGTTGTTCATGATTACTAGTGCCTTTGGTGAAAGTCGCTTTGTCAATGTAGAGCAGTTGAAAGAGATGCAAGCTAATGGCATCGATATCCAAAGTCATACAGTGAATCATAAAGATTTGCGCGATATGCCGTTAGACCAAGCGAGAGACGAACTGATTAGTTCAAAAGCTGTCTTAGAAAATCGCATGGGACATCCAGTGCGTTACATTGCGTATCCAGGTGGGTTTGCCAATAAAGATGTAGATAGAATTGCGAAGGAAAGTGGTTACCGTATGGCATTTACCGTACAAGCAGGAAATGTGGAGCCAGGGCAAGATCTATTTAGCTTGCCACGACAAGCTGTATTCTTTAACGAAACACCATTTGAAAACTTTTGGGTTCGATTACATTATCCATGGGAAAATGCCTTTATGTGGCGTATCCATGATAAATTGCTAGAATGGAATTTGAAAGGATTAGCTGATTTAGAACCGCTGTTTTAGCGTGTTGTGTGCTATTTCCGTCATACCAGAAGATATGGTTACAAAGGGACTGTTTGGTCATTACATATAAAAAAAGGAAAGCTGATACTTGTCGATCAACTTTCCTTTATTTTATTTAGAGATACTATCGTCTGTTGTACTAGAGCAATTTTCCTCAAGTATAGAACATCTTATGATTCTAATTTAGGGGCATGCAAGAATGTGACATCTGGATTTCGTTCTACAACCCAACCCATTTGCCATTCGTTGGAGATAAGAACAACGAGGCGACCTCGGTTATCTTTCACGATCATGGCATTGTCCATACCTTTTAAGCTGTTCACATCCACCTCGCCATCAATCCAGCGAGCTACGCCATATGGTAGGGAATTGTTCACAAGATCAACTCCGTATTCGTGTTTCAAACGGTATTGTAATACTTCAAATTGAAGCATACCTACCGCACCGACCACGAAAGAGTCCATAGAGTAGAGAGGTTCAAAGATTTGCACAGCACCCTCTTGAGCTAGCTGCGTCATACCCTTTAAGAATTGTTTCCGCTTCATAGAATCTTTTGGTGTTACACGAGCGAAAAACTCTGGTGGGAATACAGGGAAGTCACTGAATGTTACTTTATGGTTAGAAGCACATAAGCTATCGCCTACGCCCATAGTACCCGCATCGAAGACACCAATAATATCTCCTGGATAGGCTTCATCAATGATAGTACGCTCGGTAGCTAAGAATTGTTGGGGTTGGGATAGACGTAATGTTTTACCAGATTGTTGGTGAAGTACGTTCATACCCTTTTCGAACTTACCGGAGCAAATACGCATGAATACAATGCGGTCATGATGGTTTGGATTCATGTTCGCTTGGATTTTAAAGACGAAAGCAGAGAAGTCTTCCGACGTAGGTTCTACTGTTTCTTCACGAGCCACACGTGGGGCCGGCATAGGAGCTAATTCCAAGAATTTTTCAAGGAATGGTTTGACCCCGAAGTTTGTCATGGCAGATCCAAAAAACATAGGTGTTAATTCACCAGCTTTTACTTTTTCTAAATCAAAAGCATCACCAGCCACGTCAAGAAGCTCAATATCATCGATTAAGGATTGATGCACCTCTTCACCTAATAGTTCACGGAAGGCTGGGTCGTGTACATCGCCTTTGGTGGAAGCCAGTTTCTTTTGACCGTGAGACTCATCTTTTTCAAATAATTCCACGGTGTTCGTTTCTCGGTCGTACACGCCTTGGTATTCACCATTGATGCCAACAGGCCAGTTCATAGGAACCGCACGAATACCGAGGGAGTTTTCGATTTCTTCCATCAAATCAAATGGATTGCGTCCGAAATGGTCAATTTTGTTGACGAAGGTAAAAATAGGAATCCCACGTTCTTTACAAACGGCGAATAGTTTTTTCGTCTGTGCCTCTACACCTTTTGCCACGTCGATCAACATGACAGCGCTATCTGCCGCCATTAAAGTACGGTACGTATCCTCAGAGAAGTCTTGGTGACCAGGGGTATCTAGGATGTTCACACGATGACCATCGT
>CAUUIH010000110.1:0-4470 GCA_963545165.1 uncultured Veillonella sp. | reverse complement strand
GGATGGAGATAGATGTATACTTTGTTATCAACCATACCAAGAAATTCATCACATTGTGCCACGGTCAGCAGGTGGTACGAATGAGTTAGACAATCTGTGCTGCATATGTTGGGAATGTCATCACACAAGGGCGCATGGACCAAAAGCCAAAGAGATACGAAACATCTTGCAACAACTAGTTGCGCAAAAAAAATAGAGCACAAAAAAGTGCTCTACCGTTTTGCAAACATATGGGTATACAAAACTACTCACACATAGTATACCATATGTTTGCAAAAATAGCTATAAATAGCGGTAGTAAGCCGTTATTTATAACTTGATAGTATATATTATTAACTCGGACATAAGGAAATACTATGCGTAAGAGAAAAACCATTACAACAAGAAATATGAAATTCACATGGGATTATCTTACGGGTAGATCCTACGTCAAAGGAAAGGGTAGAAGAAAAAAAGAAAACGTAACTCCCGAAGCGATAAAAAAATATAATGCTAAACGAGCAGAGATAAAGTTATGTGCTTTGATAGATACAAATTTTACATCGATGGACTGGTACCTTACTTTTACATTTGAAGATAAGGTGACATTTGCAGATGCAAAACACCGCATGCAGAATATGATAAAGCGCATGCAGAGATTGTATAAAAAGAATGGAGCTACCCTAAAATACATATACGTAGTGGAAGGGGTGAACAGGGTACACTTTCATATGCTCATCAACAATGCATTTCCCATGACAACAGAAATGATAGAAAGCCTATGGGCACATGGATATGTAGATATGCGAGTATACCACGGTAAGGCAGAAGATGCCACAGCATTGGCGGCATATTTGTTAAAGGAAACAAAAACGGAGAATGCTGAAAAGTTAGAGGTATTCAAAAGAAGATGGTACGGAAGCACAAATTTAGAAAAGCCAAAGGAGAGTACTAAAACTTTGGTATCAAATCGGTGGCGTGATGACATTCATGTACCAGATGGCTATTACCTGGATAAGGATAGCCTAGTAGAAGGAGTCAACCTAGAGGGATATCCGTACAGGTTCTATAGATTAATTAAACTAGACCCAAGGAGGAACAGATGGAAAACGTAAATCATGTAACGGTCGCAGGGCACTTAGTAAAAAGTGCTGAGGTGCGATATACAACAACAGGGAAACCAGTAGCGGCATTTGTGGTGGCCACCAACAAAAAAATTTCGGAAGAAAAACAAATCGTATCATACATTCCAGTAAATGCATGGAATCAAGCAGAAGAGTTAGGAGTATTAGTGAAAGGTGATGCGGTGATAGTAACTGGAGAATTGCGAACTGGATCATACGAAAAGAATGGAAGAATGATATACACCTGGCACGTGCAAGCATCGAACGTAATGGTGGCGCCATTTGTCAATAATAAAGGAAATGGAAGCGGAAACTTTGAATCATTCGCAGATGAACGTAGAGATGAAATACCATTCTAAGGGGGAAGTATGGGACGAAAAAAAGAACATAAGAAAGCCAAGACGTGCATCCACAGTCATGGAATGAATGAAAAAGGCATCGTACGCACTACAATGGAATGCCCACACCACATTCACAATGTAATGATAGGCAGAATGCATGTTGTATTGGCCAATAAATGTGACACGTGCAAAAACTATAAACCTAGGAAGGAGTGATGTAATGATTATCAGAAAGATTTCAATTGTAGGAGAAACGCAAGTATTTGAATATGTCAAGCATAGTGACACAGGCACTCGATGTGGATATGTAATGAGACTTAAAGAGGAAGGACGTCAGTCCCTATATGATGCATGGGAAGACTTAGAAAAGATTATCCATAATCACCACAAAGACATCATGGGGACATCAGTATTCAAAGGGGCAAAGGTAGTACTAAGACAACTAGAATTAAAGTATATTTCAACAAAGATGGAAGGAAAAGAGATTAGAATACCATCGCACATTCGATTCAATGGAAAAGCAATAACAGAAGAGAAATCATTTAAATTTACAACAGAGTGGATAGGAATAGAAGACCATGAATTAGAAGCGGTTCAAACTATGATCCTTGAAACGATTGAGTACATTAAAGGTCGCAGAGCACAAGAGCAACTATTTGAAGATGTCAATTAGGAGATATGATGAAAAAAAATAAAGACGGCTTGAAGCCTTGTCCGTTTTGCAATAATAAAGACGTACGGACTATTGTAGGGGTAGGAGCAGGAATGAAGCATAACATGGTGGTATGTGACTTGTGTGGAGTAACGGTATCCTTCGAAGATAGCCCGCAATATTTACAAATGGTTAAAGCATGGAATAGAAGATAGGAGCAGTATTAATGAACTTGCCAATGTTTAGCTACTTATGGAATAAACACTGTAGTGAGTTATTCAAGGATGTGGAGATGACAGAAGATGAAGCCAAAATTGTGGCTGACGTAATCATTGAAAGTTATGACGAAATATTACGAAGAGTAAGGGAGAATCAACATGCAAAGGAAATGCCAGGGATGTAATAAGACATTCACACCGCCTAACTATACGATGATGCGGTGCAGATCGTGTGCAAAAGGTGTAGGGTGGCCAAAGGAACTAACTGAAGCGGAAATAAAAGAGCGTGCCTACAAAAAGGAAGAAAAACAAGATGAGAAAGAAGCTAGTAGAAAACGGGCATATCATACTCCTAAGCGTAAGAAAGCAAAGAACACACCATGCACATGTAATGTATGTGGAGCAGAGTTTTTGGGAATCAATAGATGTTGCAGATTCTGCTCACCAGAATGTAGAAAAATAGGAGAATCACAATACAATAAAGAACAGTACAAAATAAGAAAAGCAGCAAAAGGAGTAATGAAATGAAAACATCAAGAATGGGTGAAGCATTAGCAAGCTATCCAGCAAAGAAATTACAAGAAGCGGAAGATATGGTAAATAGTCCTAAGCATTATAAATTGCGTGGATTAGATATTGAATCAGTCGATGTAATTCGAGCAATATTGACACCTGAAGAGTTCCGAGGGTGGTTAAAAGGTAACGCAATGAAATATATGCACCGCCTTGGGAAAAAAGACAATGAAGTACAAGATGCCAAAAAGGCTATGAAGTACCTTGAGTGGTTGGTAAAGGAGATTGAGAAATGACAGTGAGGTTTCTACTATTACAACTTGTTTTATTACTATCAAAAGCATATGGATTTATAGATATGGGGATAATAGAGTTATATACACCAATAATGGTACTTTTTGTGGGATATAATATTTGGGCATTGTCAACACTTTATGGAATAATAAAGAACTACAAAGAAAGCAAAAAATGAAACTAAATAGATTAAAGTTAGAACAATTAAATCAATGTGCATTGTTAGTCTCAGCACGAGCCTTTCAGCAAGCTATAAAATGTGGATTTGAAGATACAACTAATAATGCAAAGGCATACGTGATTTATAAAATCTGTACCACTATTCACGAGACGGAACCAATAGTTGAATGTGAGTTAGATTTATATTGTGCAAAGATGGTATACGGATCCTTACAACGAATATTAAATAGCATCTGCACCGACAAAGAACAATATTATGTTGAAGTACTGGATGCATGTGACAATTCTAGGGAAGCATGGAATGCATTCAGCCGTATGAAATATTTATTAGACAATTTTGAACATGAATTATTTAATGAAAAAAGGAGAAGGAATGAACGTAAAAATTCAGAAGACACATCAAAATGGTAGAATCCCTACATACGCAACGGATGGTTCAGGAGCCGTTGATTTTTATAGCGCAGAGGAAGTAGCCGTTGAAGGATTACAAGTCAGGGCAATCGATTTAGGAGTAGCCTTAGAAGTGCCAGAGGGGCATGTAATGTTACTCTTTCCTCGTTCAAGTATAGGAAAAAATACACCTTTGCGAATGGCCAATAGCGTGGGAGTAATTGACAGTGATTACAGAGGTACTATTCATGCACTATATGAAAACAATGATATTTGCCCTACACTGATTAAAAAAGGCGACAGAATCGCCCAAGGAATCATATTACCAATTCCTAAGATAGAGTTTGAAGAGGTGAAATTATTAACTGGAACAAAACGTGGTCATGGTAGGTTTGGAAGTACTGGAGTATAAAAATGACGGAAGAAGAAATTAAACAAGCAAAAGAGGAACTCAATGAACTCACATTGACCATGACATACTGGCAAGGTGAGCATGATGAACAATTCAAAGAGGTCATGGATAAGGCATGGGATTTATTAGTGAAGCTAAGACCAGTGATAAGTGAATATGAATATTGGGAACTATATGATTATTATGGTCAAGCAATAACATGGGATTGATTAAATGAAGTTACGATATCTAAATAAGCAAAACAAAACACACCTACTGATATTGGCACTTATGGCAAGTGAAACAAAAAATATCAGTGAAAGCTTAAAGTTGGATGGAACACAAAAACAAAAGGCATCTACCATAAGCACACATGCTAACACGCTAT
>CAUUIH010000109.1:0-4478 GCA_963545165.1 uncultured Veillonella sp. | reverse complement strand
CTGTTTCTTCGTCAGAGGCTTTCACCTTAACATTGATGCGCGTTAAACCTTCGCGAAGACGGATGAAATCTTCTTTCACACCGAATTGGTTCAGTTGTGTTACGATTTCTTCCCCTGTGAAACCGGCGATGAATCCGAGTGCCGTTGTATCCATACTGAGATTGTTGAGCACGATGGATACGTTGATACCCTTGCCGCCACCGAGAACGTACTCTTGGGTGGTGCGATTAATGGTGCCCGTCTTGAGTTGATCAAGACGTACGATATAATCTAGGGCTGGGTTAAAGGTAATGGTGTAAATCATACAAATTCCCCTTTAAGATAAATTAATTAGCCTATGATTGGTTAATCTTGTAATTAGCGTAAATTTGATTGATTTTGTAATTAACGTAAATTTGATTGCTTTTATAATTAACGTAAATTTGATTGCTTTTATAATTAACGTATGATTGGTTGATCCTGCTTCCGTAGTCGCAACCAGTATAGGAGCGGTACGAGGTATAGGAAGAAGGCGAATGGTACATAGCCAGCTGTACTAGTACCCATCATAACTACAGGTACATAAGCGGCGATGTTCCATGGTAGTAAGGGGGCAATGACGATGCCGCTGTTTTCAAAGTCGAGCATCACATCTTCGTCTTGTATGCCTCGCTGTGCGTAGGTAATGCGCATAATAGAATGTGTCATCACAACCGCAATAGCTTGACTACAACCTACAGCACCTGTTAAAAAGGCGAGACCTACATTGGCAGCAAATACATCGCTTCGTGTTTTTGCTCGTTCTAATAGTTGTCTCACATCGTTCCAGAAGCCAACCCCTTCGAGCATGCCTGAAATGGCAGTTGCCATAAATATGGAAAGGGTAGGGATGAACATCGTTTGTAAGCCGCCGCCATGAATAATATCTGCTAGTGGATTATAATGTGGTAGCTCAAAGCCTGTTAAGGTATACCAGCCTAAGTCAGAAAGGGTAGCTCCCTGATTAGTATAAGCTAGAATTGCCGCTGCTAATGCACTAAGACCGATAGGCCAACGGATAGATACTTTCAAAGGTAACAGACCAATGACGATGATCACAGGAATCCATAAGGTCCAATCGATGTTGAACACAAAGTGGATTGTATCAGACAGTAAGCTATTAGAATAGTTGAGCGGGAACCATTGCGATAGTATTAGGTAGAGCACTGTGGAAATCACAAGTGCAGGAAGACCATCCTTAAACATAATAGGGATGTTGGTCGATACCTTTGTATGCGTTAAGGCCGCTACAAGAGAGGCGCTAGATGATAAAGGCCCATTCCGATCACCAAAGTAAGCACCAGCAATGATGGCGCCTGCTACGATGTTTTCTGGAATATTACCGGCTTTTGCCATCGTAATGAGTACAATACCCATGGTACCCACAGTGCCTAGGGCAGTTCCTAACAGCATACTCACTAGTGCGGTTAATAAAAAGGCACAAGCGATAAAGATAGAAGGATCAATCAAGTCGATGCCTGTGGCGATAATCATAGGTATAATGCCTGCCGCTTGCCACATGGCGATGAGCCAACCGATGAGCAGGAATATTTGCATTACCACAATGGATGTTTTAGCACCTGTCCATGATAAGTTTAACAGTTCCTTTGGTTGGTACCCTTTGCGGTAGAACACATAGGCCATAATACACCATACCACAATCAAGGCGTAACCGATGGCAATGCTATTGGCTACGGCGATGATGATAATGAATATGGATAGGAGTAAACCTATGAGGGGCTCTGTATTTTTCGGCATCATTGAACGGCCTTGTTGATACTTTAGAAACGCATTTAATATGAGTTGTAACCACTTCATCTTAATCGATAGGAAGTTCTGTTTCGAATACTTCCTCGGCCGGGCCTGTCATGAGCACCGTGCCATCCTCCAAGTATGAAATATGCAATGTTCCTAAGTAAAGCTCTACATCTACTTCGCGACCAGTTAAGCCTTTTTCGAAGGACATAACGGCGGAGGCACAAGAGCCTGTACCACATGCTAGTGTAGCACCAGCACCGCGTTCCCATGTGCGAACCTTAATGTGTTTGTCGTTTACTACCTCAATGTAGTTAACGTTTGTATTGGATGGGAATGCATCGTGTTTTTCAAGGATTGGGCCTTGTGTCGTAACGGGGGCCTTTGTAATGTCTTCTACGTAAACCTCTGTGTGCGGTACGCCGAGCAATACGGAGCTCACTGTTACAGTTTCGCCATTTACATCGATGTCTACGTCGATGACCTTATCCATGTCTACATTCATAGGTACATCTTTACTGTTAAAGAATGGCTTGCCCATATCTACTGTGACGAGTGTAACCACACCATTTTCGATGGTTAAGGTTGGCTTCATAATACCTGCTAATGTTTCGATGGTGAAAGTTTCTTTTGTAATTTCTCCGTGTTCGTAAGCGTATTTGGCAAAGCATCGAATACCATTGCCGCACATTTCAGCTTCACTGCCATCGGAGTTGATGATGCGCATGCGCACATCACATGTGTCAGATGGTACAACAATGACTAAACCATCAGCGCCAATGCCTGTACGACGATCGCAAAGGCGAATGGCTAAATCAGTATAGTCCTTGTTAGCACCTTGAGGGTCGGCAAAGAGGATAAAATCATTGCCAAGACCATGCATTTTTGTTAATTTCATAAAGTCTCCTATCAATAAGTAAGACTTTCACCATGAAGCCCGTGAAAGTCTCATATGTATATTATTATATATTCTATATTATTATATCATAAATGGCTTTCAATTATGGGGTGTAACTTTATAAAATTAAAGTAAAAATAAGCAAAAAATGACCTCCTTTTAAAGTACTTGTTATAGTACGTATTAAGACGGTTGAGAAATATGAACATGAGGTAAAAATTAACCCACGTGGGACAACCTGAAAGGCGGATATATAGGGCTCTATTACTTTATTGTTTACCGTAGAAATGATAAAATAAAGAGTAATGTAGTTTATCGTAATAGAAAGAGGAACACACATGCGAATTCAAGGGATTTCTGGATCTCGTGGCGTTGCAGTAGGCAATGTATATAGATATATTCAAGAGGAAATTGTCATTCCTGATTACACTGTAGCAGAGGATAAGGTAGAAGTGGAAATTGGTAAGTTCGCTTCTGCTATGGCAGCTACCTTAAAGCAATTGGATACAATTCGTCAAAAGGCGTTGAAAGACATGGGCCCTGAAGAGGCGGCTATTTTCGAAGCACATATGCAAATTGCTCAAGACCCATCTTTGTCTGATGGTATTAAATCCCTTGTTGAGACTAGCCATACTAATGTGGTAGCGGCTACAGCTCAAACTATTGAAACCTTTGCGAATATCTTCCTCGGTATGGACGATCCATATATGCGTGAACGCGGTGCAGATATCAAAGATATTGGTGATCGTTTGATGCGCAATATGTTAGGCATGAACCCTCGTGGTTTATCCCATATTTCTGGGGAGGTTATCTTGGTGGCTCATGATTTGGCACCATCTGATACAGCTTCTCTTGATAAAAATGTGGTAAAAGGCATTGTAACAGCTGCTGGTGGTCCTACATCTCATGCAGCTATCATGGCGCGCACCTTGGAAATTCCTGCCGTTATGGGCGTTGGTGATATTGAAGGCTTCGTAGATGGCGAGAAAGCAGTTGTACTTGGTACAGATGGTATTGTGGAAACAAATCCATCTGATGCGGATTGGACTGAATATACAAATCAAGCGGCTGCATACCAAGAGGAATTGAAACGCTTGCGCGAATCTGCCAATCTTGAAGCTAAGACTACAGATGGTCATCATGTAGAATTATTTGGCAATATCGGTAAGTCTAAAGATGCTAAACATGCTCTTACAATGGGCGCACAAGGTATCGGCTTATACCGTACAGAATTCTTGTATATGGAAAATGATGAATTGCCAGCAGAAGATGTACAGTTCGAAGAATATAAAAAGGTTGCAGAAGATATGCAGGGGCAGCCTGTTATCATTCGTACCATGGATATTGGTGGTGACAAGGAGTTGAAGTGCCTTGATTTGCCAACTGAAATGAATCCATTTCTTGGTTACCGTGCAATTCGTATTTCCTTGAACCGTCCAGATATCTTCAAAGTACAATTGCGTGCGTTATTGCGTGCTAGTGCCTTTGGCGATATTCACATCATGTATCCTATGATTGCTTCCGTAGAAGAAGTGAAACAAGCGAATGCTATGCTTGAAGAATGTAAGGCAGAACTTACAGCAGAAGGCAAAGAATTCAATAAAGCTATTAAGGTTGGTATTATGATCGAAGTACCAGCGGCGGCTGTGATTTCTCCAATCTTGGCTAAATACGTAGACTTCTTCAGTATTGGTACCAACGATTTGTGTCAATACACCTTGGCAGTAGACCGTATGAACGAATCTATTGGCGCTCTATATCAACCATTGCATCCAGGTGTATTACGTCTTATCAAGCATGTTATCGA
>CAUUIH010000108.1:0-4483 GCA_963545165.1 uncultured Veillonella sp. | reverse complement strand
TACACGATTCCCAGAAGCTTTCAATGTATACTCATCTACATGAAATTGCATCGTTATAGTTTCACTTTTCTGTGGAGCCATTTGACTAGCTAAAAATCGATTCCAAATCAATGTATATAATTTTAACTCATCACTAGATAGATAAGAAGCTACCGCCTTAGGTGGTAATTCTAACATGGTAGGACGAATCGCTTCATGCGCATCTTGGGCATTTCCCTTTGCTCCAAATACATTTGGTTTGGTAGGATAAAATTCTTTCCCAAAGGTCTTAAGAATATAGGCTTTAGCCGCATCTTGCATTTCCTTCGATATCCGAGTTGAATCCGTACGCATATAGGTAATCAAACCTACATGTCCATAGCCACCAATTTCTTTACCTTCATATAAATGTTGTGCCGCCGACATAATACGCTTTGCATTCATATTCAGTTTCCGTACACCTTCTTGTTGCATCGTAGACGTCGTAAATGGAGCCGGTGCTTTGCGACTACGTTGTCGTGATTCTACAGAGCTCACTACACTTTCACGGCCACGAATAGCATGCAGCACTGCATTACTTTCTGTCTCATTAGAAATCGTTAGCTTTTCATTGCCTTTGTGTGTCACCACCACATCAAATTGTTCATGTTTATCTGTTTGATACAAACCTTCGATAGTCCAGTATTCTTCTGGAATAAATGCTTCGATTTCTCGTTCCCGATCGCAGATAATTCGTACAGCTACAGATTGAACACGTCCCGCACTTAGTCCTTTACAAATCTTTTTCCATAACAAAGGACTCAATTTATAGCCTACAATACGATCTAGCACTCGACGAGCCTGCTGCGCATCTACCATATGCATATCAATTGGTCTAGGGGCAGCCATCGCCTCTTGAATAGCGTGCTTGGTAATCTCATTGAAAGTCACCCGACATGGCGTAGTTCCATCTATATTTAAAATATGTGCTAAATGCCAAGAAATAGCTTCCCCTTCACGGTCAGGGTCAGTTGCCAAATACACTGCTTTCGCCTTATCTGCTTCTTTGCGCAAATCTTCGATAACAGATTTTCTACCTGGTACATTCAAATATCTAGGTAAAAACCCATTACTAATAGATACACCCATTTGCATTTTCGGTAAATCTCGTAAATGCCCCATACTAGCTTTTACCACATAGTCATCACCTAAAAATTTTTCAATAGTCTTGGACTTTGCTGGTGATTCCACGATGATTAAAGTTTTTCCATCTGCATTGAACGTCCGTTTCTGCTCTATTTCAATCGGTTCCGGACGCATGACCAAAGGTCTAGACTCTGGTGCTTTGGTGCTTGTTTTGGCAACTTCTTTTGTATCTTTGTCTTTTTTCTTCTCCCCTGTAACGAAGGATCTAGTAATGGCCAAAAATCTTCCTCCTCTAAGTATGTAGTACATACCCCTGAGGGGTATGTGTAATCATTTTCTTTAGCTCTAATTGTAACAGCAATGTATGAAGATTTGATAAAGGCAATTGTGTGGTGTGTACTAATTCTTCAATCGTCGTATTTCCACCAGGATTCATAGCCTGTAACACACATTGTTCCTCTTCATTCACACTGTTTACTTTTTCACTATTCATGTTACTATACTTTGCGACTTTTTGCCAACCATATTCATGCAATACTTGTTCTGGATCTGTTAATACGGTAGCTCCTTGTTGAATAAGCCAATGATTTCCATCACAAGTATTTGTCAATACATTACCAGGTATGGTAAATACATCTCTACCTTCATTAATTGCCATATCAGCAGTAATCAAAGATCCACTACTAGCTTTTGCCTCCACCACAATGGTACCTCTTGTCATACCGCTAATGATTCGATTTCTAGAAGGAAAGTGATGGCTCTTAGCTTGCATATGCGGTCCATATTCTGATAATAGCAATCCATCTTTTTCTAAGATTTCTAAAAATAAATTTCGATTTGTTCTTGGATAGGTTACATTTAATCCACAACCCATGACAGCAATCGTTGGAGTGTGTCCTTGCAAGGCTCCTTCATGGCTAGCTCGGTCGATACCCATGGCACCTCCGCTGACAACGATAATGTCTAAATTAGATAAAGCACGTCCAAAGTGTCTTGCTACCTGTACACCATAGGTAGAGCACTTTCTAGCGCCCACCATTGCCAAAGACCGATCCATATGCTGCAACACTTCTATATTTCCACGTCCATACAATACTCGGGGACTATTATAAATTTCTAATAAAGATTTTGGATAGTATGAAGATTCCCAAGTAATCACTTCCATATGACAACGCTCTAAATCTTCTTCTAATTGTAATAGAAAGCTTTCATTAATAGGGCGACGAATTTCATCAAACAATTCATATTTACAACCTAATGATGGTTCTACACTATGATGTAACACATGGTGCCAAGCTTCCTTAGCACTTTCATAATAGGTAAATAAATTACCTAAACTGGCATTTCCCAATCCCACCACATGTTGGAGAGCACTCGCATAGATTTCATCTTTCATTTACAATCCCTCCTGTACTTGCCGATAACTCAAAGCTTCTGCCACATGGTTCGTTAAAATCTCCTCAGATTCTGCTAAATCAGCAATCGTTCTTGCCACTTTAATGATGCGGTCATAGCTCCGTAAACTTAAATGCAATGTAGTAAACGCAGAATCTAATAAATCTTTAGCTTGTTCTGAAAGTTTCACATACGTTTCTATATCACTATGGCTCAAATGAGAATTAACACCTATATTCGTCCCTTTGTATCGTTCAGTCTGCATAGTTCTAGCACGGACAACATTATTACGTACTTGCTCTGTGCTAACTTCACCCTTAGGTGCATATATCTCTGTTAAGGTAGGTCTTTCTACGGGTACTACTAGATCCATTCTATCCAAAATAGGACCGGATAAGACTCGTTGATATCTTTGAATTTGCGTAGCTGTACAAGTACATCGATGATCTTCTTCCGTTCCAAACCACCCACATGGACATGGATTCATAGCCATAACCACAATACAATCACTGGGATAGGTAGTTGCCATTCCAATCCGTGCAATATGTACTTGTCGTTCTTCTAAAGGCTGTCTCAAAACCTCGATGACAGGTCTGCGAAATTCTGGTGCTTCATCCAAAAATAAAACGCCTTTATGAGCCAAAGTAATCTCTCCTGGTTTTGGCGGTTGTCCTCCTCCGGCCATAGCCACTAATGTACTTGTATGATGAGGACTCCGAAATGGTCGTTGCTCCATTAATCGACCACTTTTTAATAATCCCATTACACTATAAATGCGGCTGACCTCTAGTTGCTCCTCTCGTGAAAGAGGTGGCAATAAAAACGGCAATCTCTTGGCCAGCATCGTTTTTCCCGACCCAGGAGGTCCTGTCATTAACAAATGATGACCACCAGCAGCTGCTATTTCTAAGGCCCGTTTTGCCATTACTTGCCCTTTTACATCTCGCAAGTCTAATACTTCTATCTTATGTTTTGATGGCTCCCTAGAAGATTGTACCCGCAGGGTTTCTTTCTTGTCAGGATTCGTTACTAGGTCCACAACTTCAGATAGAGTCGACAAGCCATACACTGCCATAGAGGAACCACTACTAGCTTCTTCATGATTTCCTATAGGTACAATAATATCTTCTACTGTAGAAGTATAACTATGTTCCTCTCCTAATTCCTGATTTGTCACTCCCATCACCATAGATAACATACCCATAACCGGTTGCAAGGAACCATCCAAAGATAGTTCTCCTATAAATACATGGCGATTCCATTGTATAGATTGTTGTTTCTTATGCTTTCCCTCTTGTTGGGCTGCTAAAATTCCCATAGCAATGGCTAGATCTAAAGATGATCCATCCTTGCGAATATGCGCAGGCGCTAGATTGACCACAATGCGCTTCATAGGAAACTCAAAGCCTCCATTCTTAATAGCTGATCGGACTCGTTCTTTTGCCTCTTTCACAGAGGTCGCTGGTAGGCCAACAATATCAAAACTTGGTAACCCGGGACTAATATCTACTTCTACGGTCACTACATAGCCATCAATACCACTCACGCACACTCCATAGGTTTTTGCATACATAATACTCCTCCTATCTTACAAATGACATGCTTTCATATGGCGTAACTCAGGATCTCCCTCTTGAGGTACATATACTTCTATGACATCAAATCGTATAGATTCATACTCTATATCACGGGTCGCTAAAAACATAGATATAACATGTCGTATATGTTGTTTCTTTCTCCAATGTACCGCCTCACAAGGCATTCCATAGGTTTTGGTCCGTCTCGTTTTCACTTCTATTACAATAAGCATATTCTCTTTTTTTGCAATAATATCTACTTCTCCAAATCGATAGCGTATATTTCTTTCCAATACTGTATACCCTTGGTTTTTCAAATAGTTCGTAGCTAGGTCTTCTCCGTATCTTCCTAATTCAATATGGTTCATAAACACCTCCTTAGTTCTACCTTACTTTCATTATGAAAG
>CAUUIH010000107.1:0-4554 GCA_963545165.1 uncultured Veillonella sp. | reverse complement strand
ATAACCCCATCACGATCTAAAAATAATACATTTCTAGGTTCCATTATTTTACATACCCTTCATTATCACGTAGTAATGCACAATATTCATGAACGGCTTGTTCTAATGGGGTAAATCCTTTGTCATAGCCAGCAGCTAACAATTTTGTAGTATCTGCTTGGGTATAGCTTTGGTATTTGCCTTTTAACACTTCTGGGAAATCGATATAGCGAATCTCGCCTTTTCCTGCGAAGGAAATAACAGCTTTCATAAACTCATTAAATGTATGCGCATGTCCTGTACCACAGTTAAATACACCACTAATTTCAGGATGTTCCCAGAAATAGAAATTCACATTGACCACATCATTCACATAGATAAAATCACGTGTTTGCTCACCGTCACCATAGCCATCAATGCCTTTGAACAAGGTAATTTCACCAGTTTCCATCAATTTATAATACATTTGGCGCACCAAAGATGCCATTTTATCTTTATGTGCTTCGTTCGGTCCAAATACATTGAAATAGCGCAAACCTACACATTGAGATTGTAGTTGTAAATGGTTTCTAAACTTTGCCACATAGCGGTCAAACAGCAATTTTGAGTACGCATAGGGATTTAAAACTTGTTCACACGCTGGATCTTCACGGAATCCATTCGTTCCATGTCCATAGGTAGATGCAGAAGAAGCGTAGATGAAAGGAACTCGACGTTCTTGGCAATAATGGAAGAGATTTTTAGATCCTTCATAGTTATTTTTCATCATATATCTACCATCGTAATTCATGGTATCTGTACAAGCACCTTCGTGGAATACTACCTCAATAGGACCACAATCAAAGGTATTTTGTTCTACTGCCGTATCAAAATCTTCATAATCAATATAGTCAGCAATATCTAACATTTCAATATTTCGGATTTTAAGTCCATCCGTCAAATCGTCGACAATTAAAATGTCATTTCGACCTTTATCATTCAACTGCTTCACAATATTAGAGCCGATAAAACCAGCACCACCTGTTACAATAATCATAGTTTTCCTTCCTTTAACAATCCTTGAATGCGTTCAATAATTCCTGTTGTGGAATATCCATCTTGGAATGGCAAGATTTGCACTTCCTCTACAAACTCTTTGCCAACTACCTCTTCTGGCTTGTAATCTCCACCTTTCACCAATATATTTGGCCGCAATTGTGAAAGTACCTCTGCTGGCGTATCTTCTTCAAAGAGAACCACACCATCTACAAAGCATAAAGAACTCATCAGCAAGGCCCTATCTAATTCATGGTTGATAGGGCGACTGTCACCTTTTAAACGGCGCACAGAACTATCTGAATTTAGAGCTACCACCAAATGATCCCCTAGTGTAGCAGCCTCTTTTAAATAGGTCAGATGACCACGATGTAAAATATCAAAGCAACCATTCGTAAAGACGACCACTTCTCCTCGATCTTGCCAAAAACGAATCTTTTTAGCTAATGCCTCTACGGAATAAACACTTTCTTTATCTTCTTTTTTAGCTTTAATAGAAGACAATAAATCTAATAATTCTTGACGATGAATGGGATAGGTACCGACTTTGGATACCACCACACCTGCTGCTGCATTGGCTGCTACCAAAGCTGCACGAATAGATAAACCCGCAATTAATGTAGTCAGCATCATAGCCACTACTGTATCACCAGCACCACTCACATCAAATACATCTTGCTGCTTCGTTTCTGCATTATGCCACACATTGCCATCTTTACGAACTAAGGTAATCCCTTTAGCGGATCGAGTGACAATGATGAAATCTAGTTCTATCTTGTCCAAAATATGGCACGCTGCTTTCACAACCTCTTCATCTGTATTCGACACTTCATAGCCTACGGCTTCACTGAGTTCCTTCACATTAGGAGTAATACAGGTGGCGCCATTATATTTTGACCAGTCAGAGCCTTTCGGATCCACAATGGTCATAACACTAGCTGCTCGAGTTTTGCTAAATACTTGGCGTAGCAAGGATGGTTGGCAAATGCCTTTTCCATAATCAGAAATCACAAGGCCTTGTAACCCTTTGTGTAGCAAATCATCTAGCCAAGTCAGGATTATTGTTTCACTGGCACTGGACAAAGGCTGATTTACTTCATAATCTAGGCGAATCATTTGCTGTTGTCCACCTAAAATACGTGTTTTTGTTGTTGTGGGAATAGAATCTTCTGTAAAGACACCAGAGCTTTGGATGCCGTTATCTTCTAATAATTGGCGTACTATCTTACCATGTGCATCATCACCAATACGAGATGCCATATGCACTTGACAATCTAATTGTGCAAAATTATTCGCCACATTGGCAGCACCGCCTAAAACTTCCGTTTCTCGTTGGACCAAATTCACAGGCACTGGAGATTCTGGAGAAATACGACTAACATTGCCAAAAATGTAGCGATCTAGCATGCAATCTCCAATGACCCCTACTTGCAATTGTGGTAAATCACGAAGTAAAAAGGATTGTAATGTACGACTAGGCATAATCTTCTTCCACCAATTCACATAAAATATGACCCGCTAAAATATGCATTTCTTGAATGCGGGCTGTCACTTTTGAGGGCACTGCAAAGGTTAAGTCGCATAATTCCGCCATCTTTCCACCACCTTCACCAGTAAACGCAAAGGTATGCATACCGATATTACGAGCAGATTCTACGGCTTTCACCACATTTTTACTATTCCCAGATGTGGAAATACCAATCAAAATATCGCCAGAACGGCCTAAACCATCTACTTGGCGGGCAAATACTTCATCATATCCATAATCATTGCCTACAGCAGTCAAAATAGACGTATCTGTAGTCAACGCAATGGAAGCCAAAGAACGGCGCTCTTTCTGAAAGCGTCCCACTAATTCTGCTGCTAAATGCTGCGAATCTGCGGCGGATCCACCATTACCGCAAAATAAAATTTTATTACCTGCCGCTAGCGCTGCTTTACAACGCTCCGCCATAGCTTCGATAACGCCCATTACTTCATAGGTAGCACTTAACGTGTCTACATGGTCTGAAAAACGGGCACTAATAGTTGGATGTAACTCACTCATGTGTTCTATCCTTTCCATCATTGTCTAATAATTCGTGCAATTCTTGAAGAAAACTTTCTACATTATTAAATTGTCTATATACAGAGGCAAATCGCACATACGCAACTTGATCTACATCTTTCAACAAGGATAATACAATTTCACCAATTCGCTCCGTAGTCACTTCTTGCTCTACTTCCATGCGAATTTGTTTTTCTGTTTCATTTACAATCGATTCTAATTGATCTGTGGAAATGCCTCGCTTACTACAAGATCTCCACAAGCCATTCATCAATTTGGATCGATCAAATAATTCTTTTTTCTGATCTCGTTTAATCACCATAATTGGTAAATCTTCAATGACTTCATAGGTGGTAAAGCGTTTCCCACAGCTCATACATTCCCGACGACGACGAATGTTGTTATCATCCGTAGACCGTGAATCTGTCACTTTGATTTCATCATGATGACAATAAGGACATTTCATATCCTATCCTCCTATTGGTTGCGCAAGAAGATCTTTCCTTGCTGTTGAATTTCTTCTATAAAAGTATCTAACATTTCATAGCGTTTGCGATACATATTTCGTTTATGTGTTTTCGCGGTTTCGTAAGTTTTTCGCTCTTCTGCTAAAGGAATGACAAAGAATCGGGCGTCTTTTTCCCATACATGTCCTCCTAATTCTTCCCAAAAGTCATCAAATTTCACCAATTTATGACGATTGAAGCGAATTAAGTGCGTATTCGTATAGAAACCTTCATCAGATACTGCATACAAGGTCTCAATGCCTAAGCAAGTGGCTAATTGTCGCAGCAAAAAGAACATAAAGTTTTTAGGACGATAACCATGCATTTTTTTCGTTAGCTTTTTCGCCTTATCTAACCCTTCTTTATACCCTTGGATGGTACCTACCCAAATACATGGTTGACCCGATGGATCCACACCTAATCGGAAATTGATATGATAGATGCCATGCCCTTCGTAGGTAAGCAATAAACTAAGTAAGCCTTCTTTCCGTTGTCCCGTCATAAAACGCAAGGTTGCCTCTAAGGCTAATTCTTCAGAATGCCATAATTGAATGCCATTTTCATAGGGACTGTACAAAGCTCGAATCGCATCGTCTGTCACGTAATTAGGCAACGCATCAAAATGTTGCGTAATACATGTCAAACGTTCTTGGGCTGTGGATTCTTTGTAGAAGAATACACGATTAATAATTTCCCAAATACCTTCTTGGTCTTGTAATAAATTAGGATAGCTACGATAGGTGTCAAAATAGGCTTTCAACTGTTTCAATTGAGTTTTATTTTTATAGGAACGGGCGGTGAACAAAAAGATACGTCGCTTTTCACGCCAACTATGGTATCCATATATTCTTTTGCCTAATTCCCATTGTTGTTTTGCATATGTAAACACGGTACATCCTCCTTAGGATAGACTATATCAAACTATATTATACTCCATTTTAACAATGAAATTCAATGATATGCAAAAAACTAGAGAGTTCTAAGACT
>CAUUIH010000106.1:0-4588 GCA_963545165.1 uncultured Veillonella sp. | reverse complement strand
TTAGAACGGGCTATGAATGACCGAGATACAGCAGAACGTGCTTATAATGAGTTAATGGCATCCTCTGCAAGTATTACAGCGATGTTGCAACAACGCGCGGCAGAACGTGCAGCAGCGGCAGCAGCGGCCGCTAGTCAAGGCGGTGGCGGCGGTGGTGCTACATGGGTACAAGGTACTGGCCAATTAGCAGCACCCGTTGTGGCTCCTATTACATCTGACTTTGGATGGCGGATTCATCCAATCTATGGCACACGTCGTTTACATGCAGGTACTGACTTTGGTGTGGATGAAGGAACACCAGTACACGCAGCAGATGGTGGTGTTGTTGTAGAAGCTGGCTGGGTTAGTGGCTATGGCTATACAGTCATCATTGACCACGGCAATGGTATGTCTACGTTATATGCTCATAATAGTGATGTAGCGGTAAGCCCTGGACAGACGGTATCTAAAGGTCAAGTAGTTTCCTACTCAGGTAATACAGGTGGTTCCACAGGTCCACACCTTCATTTCGAGGTGCGTATTAACGGGGAACCAACAGATCCAATGGGATACTTATAGAGGAGACTATGGAAGATAAGAAAAAAACATCGATTTGGCATAAAGCTAAGACCTTTTTCTTAGGTGTAAAGTATGAAGTCGTTACAAAAGATGAAGCAGGGAATGTTATCAACATAGAAGAGGAACGTGAACAGGAAAGCTTGAAGGATATTATCAAATATTACTTGCTCTTCGCATGCACTTGGATAGTTACCTTTTTAATCGGCTTAACTGCTTTCTTTTGGTATATCTCTGGGTCTCCTTTAGGGATTGCCAAATTTGGATATGCCTATTACATCACCACTCAATGGGCTATGGATCCACCAGCAAAAGAAGAATTGTTTGTGAATATGCTGAAAGGACTAGTCAAAGGGACTCATGATAAACACACCACGTATTTAGATAAAGATGATATGAAAGAGTTAGAGATGCATACATCTTCCTCCTATAGCGGAATTGGTTTATTATTGGATTTCTCTGATGGTAAAACTTTAAAAGTAGGCGCTACGATGGAAGGGCAACCAGCAGAAGCAGCAGGCCTTCAAAAAGGAGACCAAATTCTTGCTATTGATGGCACACCTGTGTCTGATATCGAAAAAGAAGACGTAGCCAATCATATTCGAGGTGAAGAAGGGACTTTTGTAGTACTTACCATCCTTCGTAATGGAGAAAAACAAGAAGTTTCCATTGAACGGAAAACGATTGTCATGCCTACCGTAAAAGCTCAAATGCTAGTTGATGATGTGGGCTATATTCGGGTCACTCAATTTGCAGAAAAAACAGTAGATGAGTTTACGAAGGCCTATGAGGACCTGCAATCAAAAGGGATGAAGCGATTAGTCTTAGACTTGCGTGATAATCCGGGTGGTTTAATCACTACGGCTCATGGTATAGGGCAATATTTGGTGCCGAAAGGCCCGATTGTGACAGTACAAACGAGACGTGGGAAAACTACAGCCTATATGTCTAGAGGAGAATATCCTCTCATTCCATTAGTTGTATTGATTAATGGTAATTCTGCAAGTGCCTCAGAAATTATTGCTGGTGCTGTACAAGATACAAAATCTGGTACCATTGTAGGTACAAAAAGTTATGGTAAAGGTACTGTGCAGAGCGTAGTACAAGGTCTTGACGGAGAAGGTTTAAAGGTTACTATCGCTCGCTATCATACACCAAATGATAGAGTCATCGATGGTATTGGTATTGAACCAGATGAAGTTGTGGAGCCGTCCAAAACAAATCCTGAAGAGGATGTGCAAATGGAACGTGCTATTGAAATTGTAAGAACTCTATGATACAGCGGCTTCGGCCGCTCTATCTATAGGGCTAGAGGAAAAAAATATGTTTATAGATCGTGCCCGTATATTAGTAAAAGCGGGAGATGGCGGTAACGGTATGAGTAGTTTCCGTCGTGAAAAATATGTGCCACAAGGGGGACCGAATGGTGGCGATGGCGGTAAAGGTGCTGACATCATTTTAAAAGCTGACAGAAATATCAATACACTTGTTGATTTTAGATATAAACGTCAATTTAAAGGCGATACTGGCGGTGCTGGACAAAGTGCCAATAAGCATGGCCGTGGTGCTGAAAATTTAATTGTCTCTGTTCCATTAGGAACAACGGTAACTGATGAAGAGTCTGGCAAATTAATGGCTGACTTGGTGGAAGATGGACAAACTTACATGGTCGCTAAAGGTGGACGTGGTGGTCGCGGTAATGCCCGCTTTCAAACAAGTGCTAACCGTGTACCAACCTTTGCTGAAAAGGGTGAACCAGGCGAAGAACGTTGGTTGAATTTGGAACTTAAAGTGTTGGCTGATGTGGGATTATTGGGTTACCCAAGTGTGGGTAAATCCTCTATCATCCGCAAAGTGTCTTCTGCAAAACCAGAAGTAGCTGCGTATCACTTTACTACATTAACTCCAGTACTAGGGGTAGTATCCGTTGCACCAGGTAAAAGTTTTGTTATGGCAGATATTCCAGGTTTGATCGAAGGAGCTAGTGAAGGCATTGGTTTAGGACATTCCTTCTTGCGCCACGTAGAACGTAGTAACATTCTGTTACATGTATTGGATGTATCTGGATTAGAAGGCCGTGATCCAATTGAAGACTTTCATAAAATCAACGAAGAGTTGGCAAAATATAGCGAAAAATTGAGCAAGAAAAAACAATTGATTGTATTGAATAAAACAGACTTGTTGCAAGATGAAGACACATTACCAAGAGTGACAAAATATTTCGCCGATCAAGATTACGAAGTGTTTGCTGTAAACGCATTGACCGGAGAAGGGTTACCAGCTTTAGTAGAACGTGCGTGGTACTATGTTGAAAATTACGTGCCTGAACCAGAAGTTGTGGATGATACTGTATACTATGAAGCAAAACCGGACACAGATTTCGTCATTACTCGTGGCGACGATGCATCGTATATTATTAGTGGCTCTCGTATTGAAAAATTGGTGGCTATGACAAATCTTGATGATGAACAAGCATTGCGAAGATTCCAAAAGATTTGGCGTTATATGGATTTAGATGCGGAATTGAAAAAACGTGGCATCCAAGATGGCGATGAAGTAGTCATCGGTGACCAACGATTTACTTTCCATGATTAGGAGATAGAATGACAGGAAAACAAAAGCGATATTTACGTGCCTTAGCAAGCACTATGCCGGCAGTCGTGATGATTGGTAAAGGGGGATTGGAAGATCCTGTTATCGACAGTGCACGAGCTGCCATTACAAAACGTGAATTAATCAAAGTAAAAGTTCTAAACAACTGCTTGGAGGATCCAAAAGAAATTTTGCCTCATTTAGCAGATATGTTAGGAGCAGAGTTAGTACAAATCATCGGACATAATGGTGTATTGTACAAAAAAGCAAAAGACCCAAAAATTGAGTTGCCAAGATAATCAATCCACATGAGGTGAAGCGATGAGAGAAGAGTTACGACAGGCGAAACGAGTGATCGTTAAAGTAGGAACAAGTTCATTAACGCATGCAAATGGACGTATTAACATTGATAAAATAGAAGTGTTAGTTCGTCAAATTTGTAATTTAGCTAATGCAGGGAAAGAAATGATTTTAGTTTCTTCTGGAGCTACTGCCGCCGGTCTTCCCTCATTGGGATTCACGTCTAGGCCAGATGACATTGCGTTAAAACAAGCGGCAGCCTCTGTGGGGCAAGGAATTTTGTTGCACATGTATGAGAAGCTATTCGCTGAATATGGACATACGGTAGGGCAAATTCTTGTAACCCGTGAAGATACGGTGAAACGAAGTCATTATCTGAATTTACGAAATACATTGACCGCCCTCATTGGCTTAGGGGTTATTCCTATTATTAATGAAAATGATGTAGTGGCTATAGATGAATTTAAAATCGGTGATAATGATACCTTATCGGCTAATATTGCTAGCATCATCGATGCAGATGCATTGATTATCTTGTCAGATATTGAAGGCCTATATACAGCGAATCCATCTACTAACCCTAATGCTACATTGATCCACGAAGTAGAGGCTCTTACGCCGTACATTTATGAAATTTCTGGCGGTGCAGGATCTTCTTTGGGCACAGGTGGTATGTATACGAAGATTCAAGCTGCCCATATTGCAACGAACTCCGGTGTACATATGGTAATTGCCTCTGGTGACCATCCAGATAGTATTAAAGCTATTATGAATGGAGAAGAACGAGGCACACATTTCTGGCCACATCGTGATGTACCACAAATTAAAAAACGTTGGATGGCATTTGGTACACGTTTGCAAGGTACCATTCATGTAGATAAAGGATGTCGTGATGCGATACTTACAAATGGATCTAGTGTATTACCAGTAGGTATTCTATCTGGGGAAGGTCAATTTGAAGAAGGGGATACCATTTCTATCGTTCACGATGGAGAAGAAATTGCCCGTGGTATTGTGAACTTTAATCTATCCGATTTGCTCAAGATTAAAGGCCGTAAATCACAGGATATTCCTAGTATACTAGGAGTTCGTGATACCTATCATGTAGTGGTGCATCGAGATAACTTAGTTGTCTTACGAC
>CAUUIH010000105.1:0-4601 GCA_963545165.1 uncultured Veillonella sp. | reverse complement strand
AACGTCGTGACAGCCAATCTCATGATATAATAGAAACGACAGGTGCCACGAAAGCAGTAGAGAAAATGCTGCGCAAGTTGGATGCAAAAAAGAAAACAGCATTTTATGAAACGATACATAAAAAAAGTAATCGTAAACAAGGAAAGAAACAGAGGAAACGGTAATGGCGAAAGATAACAATGCATTAATTGTAGATAATCGCAAAGCTAGGCATGACTTTCACATTCATGAAACTTATGAGGCAGGCATTGCCCTTACGGGAACGGAAGTGAAGTCGATTCGGGCTGGGCGCATCAATTTAAAAGACAGTTTTTGTCGCATTGAAAATGGGGAACTTTTCTTATACCAAGTGCATATCAGCAAGTATGAACAGGGCAATCAGTTTAATCATGAGCCAGAACGGACACGTAAATTGCTTATGCATAAACGGGAGATTCATAAATTGTTAGGGCAAGTGAAGGAAAAAGGATATTCTCTGATTCCCTTGAACTTTCATTATAGTCATGGCTATGTAAAAGTCACCGTTGGCCTTGTGACAGGTAAGAAAAATTACGACAAACGACAAGATATGGCGGAACGTGATGCGAAACGAGATATTCAACGTCGTATGAAAGAACAAAATCGTTAGGAAAGGAGGGTCTATGTTAGTCGATTTCCATATGCATACAAATGTATCAGATGGTACATATATGCCACGAGATTTAGTGGCATTGGCAAAAGAAAAAGAAATACAGGTAATTTCTATTACAGATCATGATGAAGTAGGGGCCTATGGGCAATTAACTGCAGCAGATAGAACGGGAATTCAAATCTATCATGGTTGCGAGTTTAGTACCTATTACCATGAAAAAGAAGTGCACGTTTTGGGATATCAATTTTCCTTAGACCATCCGGAACTACAGGAGTATATTTCACACTTCAAAGAAGTGCGACGTTCTAGAATTCATAAAATGGTAGATAAATGTGCAGAAGCAGGCTATGACATTTCCTATGAGGAATTGGTGAACACATTCACCGATGCTGTGTCCTTTGGTCGTCCTCATATCGCGCAGTTGCTCATTGCTCACGGCTATGTGAAAACTGTAGGGGAAGCCTTTGATACGATGTTAAACCCCAATGGTCCTTGCTTTGTGCCGAAGGAAAAATATGCCCCACAACAAGCTATCGATTTGATTCATCGCGCTGGTGGCATCGCTGTATTAGCCCATCCCAAATTAGTGGAAAATAACACCTATGTGCATGAATTATTAGAGTTGCCTTTTGATGGTGTGGAGGTCTATCATTCTAGTCATTCAAAGGAAGATGTCTCTAAATATCATCAAATTGCCACTGATAAAGGATTGTTAATCTCTGGTGGATCAGACTTTCACGGGATTCAAGATCGGTTCCCTGAAAGTATCGGCCTTGGAGAATATGAAATACAAAGTGAATGGGTAGCAGAGTTTATGAAAGCCTTACAAGGCGCATAGAGGTGTAGTATGGATGTAATTGCATTTATTGGCCCTAGCGGAACAGGTAAAAGTCATAGAGCATTGGTGGTGGCACATGAGCACCACGCATCTTGTATTATCGATGATGGCATTTTAATTCATAATAATCGCATTGTTGGTGGATTTTCTGCTAAAAAAGAAGAAAATCGTATTAAAGCAGTTCGTCGTGCAATATTTCAAGATAAAAAACAGGTGGAAAGCGTGAAAAAAGCGCTGGATGAAATTCAACCAGAACGTCTTATGATATTGGGTACATCGGAAAATATGATTGGAAAAATCACGAAAGCCTTGGGCATCCCTGGGCCATCCTATTATATCCATATTGAAGATGTAGCAAGTCCGAAGGATATTGAAAAAGCACAACATGCTAGATTAAAAGAGGGAAAACATATTATTCCCGTTCCAACAGTAGAGTTAAAACCTCACTTTAAAGGCTTTTTAATCGACCCAATTAAATCCTTCTGGCGCAGAACCAGATTGTCTACGAAGCAGGATGAAGGATGGGAAAAATCGGTGATTCGTCCAGCTTTCAGCTATTATGGAAAACTGGTCTTTGAAGATGCAGTGATTCAAGCACTTATTAAGAATAGCATTGAAAAATCCCCAGGTGTAACAGATGTACGCAGTATGGACATCAAAAAGAGCAAGGAAGTTACCAATGGGTTAATCTTACAAATTGACGTTACGGTTATGCTAGGATTCGTGGTAAAGGAAATCATGGATACCTTGCAAAAAACGATACGTCAAGAAATCGAATATATTACAGGCATGTCCATCGAGCGACTTGCCATTAAGGTAGGTGGCACCATTGAGCCATCAAAAGTAAAATACAAACATAAGGAGTAATATGAAGTCATACTATATTTATACATATGGTTGCCAAATGAATGAAAGTGATTCAGAACGATTGGCCCATCAATTAGAATCTGTAGGATATATACCTACAGAAGAGGTGGATTTTGCAGATTTAATTATTTTAAATACTTGTTGCGTTCGTGAAACGGCGGAAAATAAAATTTATGGTCGTATTGGCGAGTTAAAGCATTTGAAAGAAAAGAATAAAAACTTAATCATTGCCATAACTGGCTGTATGGCACAAAAAAATCAAGCGGACATGTTTAAACGTGCACCACATATTGATATCGTATTGGGTACGCACAATATCCAACATATCAATGAAATGGTGAAAGAAGTGCAACGCACGAAAAAACGCCAAGTGAATGTGGAAATGGATAATACAGTATTGCCTGAATTGGCGGCGAAACCCAATGGAACTTTCTTTGCATGGGTGCCAATTATGAACGGCTGTAACAAGTTCTGTACCTACTGTATCGTACCTCATGTACGGGGCCGTGAAATTAGCCGTCCTGTAGAGGCCATCGTGAAAGATGTACGTGAATTGGGCGAAAAAGGATTTAAAGAAATCACTTTGTTGGGACAAAATGTAAACTCTTATGGTTTGGATTTCAAAAATGGCACAGACTTTGGTACCTTAATCGATGCCTTAGATGGTATTCCAGGTATCGAGCGCATTCGCTATATGACAAGCCATCCACAAGATATGACGAAAGCCATGGTAGATGCCTTAGGTCGTTCATCCAACATTGTGACTCAGTTGCATCTGCCAGTGCAGTCTGGATCTGACAATATTTTAAAACGTATGAATCGTCATTACTCTGTGGAAAAGTATAAAGACTTATTACAATATTGCCGTGAAAAAATTGATGGCGTAACTATTACTACAGATATTATTGTGGGATTCCCAGGGGAAACAGAGGAAGATTTCCAACAAACATTGCAATTATTGAAAGATGTACGCTATGATATGGCATTTACTTTCATCTATTCTAAACGCTCTGGTACGCCAGCGGCGGAATTTGAAGAGCAAGTGCCAGAGGAAGTAAAACGTGTTCGTTTACAAGCCTTGATGGACGTACAAAATGAGATTTCCCTAGAGTTGAACCAAGCCATGGAAAACAAGGTGTACGATATCATCGTGGAAGGACCGAGCCGTACTGATGAAAATATGTGGTTTGGTCGTACGTCCGGCAATAAAATGGTTTTATTCCCTAAACAGGACAATCTAAACATTGGGGATACCATCGATGTACGCATCGATAAAGGACAAACGTGGGTATTATACGGCACTGTACTATAGAAAGGAGTTAGCAGGATGGGCAAGAAACAAACGCCTATGATGGAGCAGTATTTTAGTATTAAAGCTCGCTATGAAAAGGAACTATTATTTTTTCGATTAGGTGACTTTTATGAGCTTTTTTACGACGATGCTATCACCGCATCACGAGAACTGAATATTACCTTAACAGGTCGCAATGCGGGTGAAGAAGATAAAGCTCCTATGTGTGGCGTTCCTTTCCATTCTGCGGAATCCTATATTGAAAAGCTCATCAGTAAAGGTTACAAGGTAGCCATCTGTGAACAAGTAGAAGATCCTAAAGAGGCAAAGGGTATCGTAAAACGCGATGTGATCCGTGTCATCACGCCTGGTACTGTGCTTAGTGAAAATGGTACAAAAGATGGAGAAAATAACTTCTTAGCGTTAACCTATGAAACAGAGGGACAGCGCATTGTGTTGTTCACAGATATCACGACTGGCGAAGTCATTTGGGAACGTATGGATAGTTCTAGTGAAAGTTCCTTATTTGATGCTTTCACCATGTACCAACCGAAAGAGCTTATCTTAGCTGGCAGCAGTGATTTACCTACTAGTATCGAAGATTTTTTGACACATCAAATGTCAGGTATAGCCTTGTCTCCGTTCACACCTACAGAAACTTTGGATAGTATTCGTCTCATAGGTCGTGAACATTTTTCTGATGTTGGCTTACTAGAAGAAGACGTGTTAGAAGCCTTGGGATATATGATTCTTTATTTAAAAGACATCATTAAAACAGATACGTCTCACATTAATTATGTGCACCAATTATCTGTGGGAGACCGCATGATACTAGATACATCTTGTTTGCGCCATTTAGAGATTACTAGAAATGTTCGAGATGGCTCTAAAAAAGGAACGCTCCTAGATGTACTAGATAACACATTAACCCCTATGGGGGCGCGCATGTTGAAACAGTGGATTGAACATCCTTT
>CAUUIH010000104.1:0-4686 GCA_963545165.1 uncultured Veillonella sp. | reverse complement strand
AAGCGCTGTATGCGGATTCGAACCGCATCTTTATAACAATATGTTATCGTCGTGCTAGTAGACCAACGGCGATTTTTTATTTGTTCCATTATCCCATAGATTTGATAGACTTGCAACTAAAGCGTTTTTATAACCAAAGATAGTTTTCGCTAACTATTGGGTAACTATTGGATAACTTTCGTTCTTTAGATTTAATATTCAGTTAAACCCAAATTCTTTGAATTTACCTTATGATTGTTACAAATGTTATTCTATTCCGCCTTGACTTTGCCCTGCTAATGAGATGTAATATAAGTAAGATAAAGAGCAGTACATGACACTAAGGAGGCCTACCATGATTCCTATCGATTCTGCTTTACAAGGTGATGTGATTATCTACCAATCAGAACAAGAAAACATTTCTACCAACGTTCTATTTAAAGACGAAACATTTTGGATGACACAAAAAGATATGGCGACATTGTTTTCCGTCCAAGTGCCAGCCATTAACAAGCATTTAAAAAACATTTTCGCTGAACAAGAACTATCTGAAGATGAAGTTATTTCCAAAATGGAAATAACTGCCAGAGATGGTAAAATCTATAGCACTAACTTCTACAACCTAGACGCCATCATCGCTGTTGGCTACCGTGTAAACTCCAAAGAGGCTACACAATTCCGCATTTGGGCTACAAAGGTATTACGTGAGTATATTGTGAAAGGGTTTGCCCTCAATGACGATATGTTAAAGAATGGAACACCATTCGGTCAAAACTATTTTAAAGAACTCGAAACATACTTTCACCATGAAAGCCTTTGCTGAAAGCGTAGATAAATTCCTTTCCTTCAACGAATACGAGGTGCTTACTAACAAAGGACACATTTCAAAACTGCAAGCTGATAAAAAGGCGGTTTCTGAGTATAAAGAGTTTAATCGTACGCAGAAAATATTCTCAGATTTCGATAGAATCATACACAAGCAAAATGAGTAATATGATGAGGGGCTCAAAAAGGTTGAGCAACGGTTGAGCAACCGTCTCGAAAACTCATGAAATTAGAGTAAAACAAAAATGAGAAAACCCCGTAAACACGCATGTTCACGGGGTTTCTTAATTGTTTTGATTATTCAGCTGTGATTGTTGCTACTGGGCAAACGGATTCGCAAGAACCGCAATCAATGCAAGTTTCATTGATTTCGTATTTAGCTTCACCTTCAGCAATTGCTCCTACTGGACAAACAGAAGCACAAGAACCACATTTAATGCATGCATCACCAATAACGCGCATGAGACACCTCCATAAATAAATAGAAATTCGCTAACTTTATGATTATCATTTAACTAAGGTACTTACCTTTTTTACATTCTCATTATTACACGTTTTTTTTGTCTTGTCAAATACTTGTCTATACTTTTTGTATCCAATTTTTACAATTGATGTTGCATTTTTTGTATCGATGAACCTACGAACCAGGCTATTTGATAGCTTTTATCATTTATGATTAGCCACATACACAAAGAATGACAGTGTACCCTTATATTCTCAATTATTATTTCTCAATATAGTTTTTGATAATAATTATATTATCAACTAGGTTGCTAGCACACAAATCAGTTTCCATCCAATTAGTGTAGCTGATTCGATTCATATCCCATAATCCGTTGTTTGATCTTGTACATCCGTACACGCTGGTAATCGATTTCATCATGTCCGACCAAGGTTGCCATATCAACTTGCAATGTCTTGGCAATTAAATACAATACCTGTACCGATGTCCCTAAGGAACCTTTAGCTCCTTCAATTTTTGCTAAATAACTTGGACTAATACCACACCGCTTAGATAACTCTTTCTGTGAAAGCCCCTGACAACGTCTAACCCAAGCAATCTTTCTGCCCAGACAAATACAAAATTCTTCATACTCTGGCATAGATTCTATTGATTGTAAGTGAGTCCCCATATCTATACACCTCGTTTCCAAAAGTATACGACCGAACTGCTCTACTCACATTATATATAGGCAAAATTCATAAATCAAGGGTATATTTGATAAGATGTTTTCTAAAATGCTGTTCTACAGTGATGAGACGGATGCTCCTCGACTTTCATCAGCCCCTGTATACACAAAATTATCTAATAAGTGCAACAAAGTCTGCAAATCATATCTATGAATGTTATCATATTCAATCTCTATCAAATATAGATGAGTAGGATCAGCTTTCATAATCATATCCATGGTAAATGTTACGTACGGTCCATCCAAGGTGGACTGTTCAAATCGTTCCCAGCGAACCACTGTCATATCATCTCTAGACAATGCCCCTACTTCTGCTAGCGTAAACTCTTTGAAGATTTCTGGACTTTTTCGGCGCAAAACGTCCATATAATCCGCATCTGTCATCCCCTGAATTGGTTGACCGTACCACGTAGTATTCCACTGTTCCTGGGACATTCCTTTAGGTGCTATATTATCTCTGCGTGTTACCATCATTTTTACATTTTTATCTATCTGCAACAGAACCCCTACTATATGTCCATTATCTTTAGGTTCTATCCCATCAATCCAAGTAAGAGTTTGTATCTCCCAAGGGATTGCAAAACGAAAATGCCCATCACGACTATTGATGTATGTATAATGTGGTACATGCTCTGCTCCCTTACTTTTTTCTAAAAGCCTATTTTTTGAATAGTGTTCACCTATAGGTAACGGTACCCCCTTTATCATTCTTCCCTGGTCTATGAATGTAATTATTGGCTTTGCCTCTATATCATTTGCCATACTTACGAAGCCAGTGAAAGTCGCTATTGCTATACCACATGCTAAGGCTTTCCAAAACTTCTTACCCATTGTTATATGGAACCTCCCTGTAATCCTCTTCATAATCATGTTTTCCTTTTTCTATACCACTTTCTAGCACATACTACCAACAACTGTTTTACTTTCTCTCTAGCCCTATCTGCCCAGACCGTTGAATCTGAGCCTCAGTTTTACTAGTATCATCCCAAGTGGATTGAGATGTAATCCCTTCCTCTGTGACTTTTAATTCTTGCTTATTTCGCCCAGATATCTTCCCTTGGTTTAACTCTTGGTGGTACAAATCTTCAAGATCTATGACATCCTTCGTTTCCATAGATTCGTCCGGTATCAATGTAGAGGGTAGGTTATATTCCTTCTTTCCTTGTATAGCATGACCTTGCTCTTGAGACTGTTGAGTTTCTTTTTGATAAGTATCTGTATCATTGTCTTCTGGCAAATACTCAAGGATATCTACCAAGTGTTTCAACGATTCTATACTATGCTTTTGGATGTCATCATAGGTGAAAGTAATCACATAACGATGCGTTGGATCTTCTTTCATAATCATGTCTACTGTAAAGCGTACTTTCGGTCCATCTGATGTCATTTGTACAGACCGGTCCCAACGAGCCGCCGTCATCTCTTCTCTCCACAACAAGCCCCCTTCAAGCTGCGTATATTTTTCAGACATATGCGGATCTTCCCGTCGCCAAATTGCCATATACTCCTCATCCGTCATCCCCTGGATCGGATGGTCATACCAAGTCGTATTCCATCGTTCCTGAGAAATGCCCGGGGTTGGTTTATTATCTCGTCTCGTAATCATCATAGTCGTATTTTCGTCAAAATCTAACAAAACACCCACCATATGCCCACTATCTGTAGAGACTACCTTATCAATCCAATGAACATCTTTCACAGCTCCATACATAGACACTCTAAAATGCCCTGGTTTATGCCTAATATATAGTCCCGTCTTCTCTGGTGTAGTTCCCTCCTTGTGTAACAAGACTCGTTTCCCATCTACTCCTTGGGTATCTACAGCTTTTACACTACCTATCTCTTTTGTGAAAGCCCCCACTGGCTTTACCTCTACATCCTGTGCCATGCCCACAGCACCTGTAAAAGTCCCTATTACTATCCCACAAGCTAAGGCTTTCCAAAATTTCTTATTCATGTTTGTATGTTCCATCTATTTGTCCCATTTCATAATCATGTTAATATGTTTAACTCTAGCAAAATAATTTAACTTTTTTCTCCTCAAATACCTAAATATTTTTTTCTGAGTTCAGCTGCCTCGGAAACACTAATTTCACCATCCGCCCATGCAGAATTTATTGATCCGTACAACTCATCCCAGTACAAATCCCAAGATGGATCCTTTTCTTCTTTAGCCTTTATCCATGCATCAATATCATGTTGTAAATATTCTGGATATATCATAGTTTCCCCCTTTTTGCATAAAAAGCAAATAATACAAAACAACCTTTTATTAATTATATTATAACCCAAAAATAGAGGAAAGTTGACCTTCCGATCAACTTTCCTCTATTTCATTAAGCATATATTCTATCATATCTTTATGCATATAGGTTCTAGTGAACTATACCCTTTGTATTAAGAGACCATATAAGACCCCTGTATTAGGAACCTACATAGGCATCCTATATTAGGTAGCTATATAGGCACTCTCTGTTAGGAGACTATGTAGCACACATTGCTTAGATACTCAGCATCTATAGTTTCTCTTACAGTTTATCCAATGCTTGCGCTAAGTCAGCAATGATATCGTCTACGTTTTCGATACCGATAGATACACGTAATTGTTCTGGTTTTACACCTGCAGTCAATTGTTCCTCAGGGCTCAATTGGGCATGTGTTGTACTTGCTGGGTGGATAACCAAGGATTTAG
>CAUUIH010000103.1:0-4767 GCA_963545165.1 uncultured Veillonella sp. | reverse complement strand
CCCCGACCCACGGCTTAGAAGGCCGTTGCTCTATCCAACTGAGCTACTGAACCATATGTAGTTATGCCATGTTATTTTGCTGTAAATAATAAAATAACCCATCACATAGACATCGTCTCTGTATGGGAACGTACTAAATACAATCACATGTATAAGTGGAGCGGGTGAAGGGAATCGAACCCTCGCAACCAGCTTGGAAGGCTGGGGCTCTACCATTGAGCTACACCCGCACATAAGAAAATGGTCGGAGCAGCAGGATTCGAACCTGCGACCCCCTGGTCCCAAGCCAGGTGCGCTACCAAACTGCGCTATGCCCCGATATCTTCCATCCATAGTAACGAATCACCTTAACTGTCCTTGGGAAACACTGTTTCGCTACCGTTTGTTACTTACCGTAACAACAAATATATAATATCATATCCATCACATCTATGCAAGTGTTTTTTTATAATTTATTTAATTTTTTCTAACCTTAAATTGCAAGTCGAAATTGAACACTTTGATATAAATAATCTAGCTTAGCAAAAGGAACATATAACTTTCTATATGTCCCTTTCACATTCATTCTATCATTAACTGTTCATAATCATCGCATTGAATACTAAACATGTATACATTCGGTTCTATTATCTTCCACAGCAATGAGTATCACACATTCTTCAGCTTCCATTTTGCTCGTAAACTTTCTATCAGTTCTGACCAATCATAAAGATCGTTATCAAGAGGGCGGATATTTAGTATCTTTTTTTCATCTTCAACTTGTTGCAACTTCCAATTTGCTTCTTTCTGCAACATGTAGAGTCCCTTTTGTATGTCTGTCACCATATCAGTTTCAAGGTCTACCTCTTTATTTTCATAGGCCTTCAGCAATTCTGTCAATTCTTCCATCGCACTCAAACCATATGCACGGCGATTTTGTGTAATCATAACTGCCAAAAACTTAGCGAACACTCCGGCTACTACTTCTATTCTTTGAGATTGACCGTCATAGAACAACACTTGTCCTACTACACCTTCTTTCGTAGGATTATAGTCAATATATAATCGGGCTTCACCATCTTCCGACTTAGCAATTAAGCAAGCATTCCACTGCGACAAGCGAGCTCGTACCCCCTTCGGTCGCACCGAAGCCTCTAAGGCTGGTTTCAATATATCTAACTCTTCACGACTATGTGTCATCATCTCTTCTGCTGACAATAGGTACAGTTCTTCCTCCTCCACCATAAACATTGGTACTTTCAGTTGGAAATCTGAAAAACTTTTATTCCAAGTTCCATTCACTATACTAAGAATATCTAGCAGTCCTTGTGGAGTTTCAGGAAATACTCTTTTTAATTCCTGTTGACCTGCCTTATTGAGTCCTTTCCAATCCTGTTGCATCTTACGCCATATAGGTTGTGCAAAATGACGGTACGGTCGAGTTATTTGATTTATATAATACTTTTGTATTGTCATGTTTGAATCAGCCGTCTTAATAGAGACTCCCAAAAACCACCTGAAATCATCTATACTAGCATTGATAGCATCTAGAGCTAATTTTTTATCAATCACATAAAAATACAAAACCGCATTATGATTACTGATATCTATCACTGAACTACTAAATATTTGCATTCCACCAAGTAAGGTGAGAACTCTTGAATAAAATCGCTTTACAAAGACTTCATTCGCAATAGGCCTTACACGAAGCTCATAGCTAAGGTCTACTTTGATCACATGTAATCGCCCTATACGTTTAATCACTTTGTCATTATGACGTAATTCACTACCTAACGGAAGCCCATAGTCTGAGAGGGTGGAAATAATACGGTCTATTACTTTATTGGTATTCCTTGCAACGAACTCAATAGTGCAATTTCCTATAACTTTAAATAGACCAAAATGTTCCTCATAGCCACAGACTTGTCCGTCTTCCTGTAATTCTTCTTCCAGTATGTGCACCAAAGTTTCTAACGCAGGTTCCCCTATATATGCTGGAATGATGAGTTCATACAATTTGTCAGCACGGCTATTTTGTTCAATCCTCTCCTTCTTTACAGTCTTTTCTTTTCGCTGTTTTTGATGTCTTTTTTTCTTTCCCACATCTATCTCCTATCTACCACTCTATCTTAGTAACTTGTTCTATATAAAAGGAGCACCGCTAATGCCATGCCCCTTTTATCATGTATTTATTCTTCTTCACTTTCATCAAAGAAAATTTGTATACTTTTCAATCCATCGGCGTGGACTGGTTCATCAATATGAACGATCATTTGCTCTTCCATAGTTCTACCAACGGAATCACCATCTTGTACCTTTTTATCCGATGTTAAGACATAGTCTGCCACACTTAGCACATAATTCCAAGCTTTTTCTGGCTCCCACGGACAATGGAGAAATTCCACATTCAATTGCTTGAACAATTCCATGCCACTAGTCGATAAGGAAATGGTCCCATCGTCTTCAAAATCGATATCTACCCAAATTAGGTTCGCCATAGGTAGCATATCATCTCGTAACTGTTCCGTTTCCTCATGGTACTTGCCCGCTTCGTACAAAACACCATTTGTATATATCCCGCTAACTCCCGTTTGCTCCGCTGCCACTGAAAGTAATTTTGTCAACAAGATGCCTTCTTCTAATGGCTTTCCAGGACCTTCTACAATGCTAATCGCCACATGTCCTGTATGATTAAGTACCGTATCTATCGCATCATCCCAGAGAAAATTACGGGTCGCACCTTGCATAACAGCTTCCATCGGCATAGCAAAAGAAAATGGTGCCACCACTACTTTATAGTCATCAATCACTAAAAAGTGCGCTTCTTCCATATCCTCTTCCTCGACGGAATCTACATCTTTTGTGGCAATAGCTGCCCGGACTTTCATTCCTTCAGGACTTGTAATGGACTCAATATCCCATTTGCTTAGCAAATCCTTTTTAAAGCGATTCACATCAAACTCTGCATTGTCCAGTAGCACCATACCCATAAAGCCACGCTTACCAACCATAGATCCAATACCGTCAATGCCTCCGAGAATTCTTTCAGCTAGATTTCGCATAGCATCAAACAACAATTGATTCTCTGCACTTTGTACATCAGCCATATCGATGTCTAGGCTCATGGTTTTCTGTATGATACTTTCAATTAAATAATCCCCTACGCGATCCGACTGTTCTCTCATGAGCACTAGCAAGGCTTCACTGAAAGAAGAGCCTAATAGGGTTAATGTATAGGTATCTCCATCAAAATAAAGGATTTGTCCCACCGTACCAGATTTCGTTGGATTATAGTCGATGTATAAACGGGACGCCTGTTCCCCTTCACCAGTGGCCGCAAACAAACACAAGTTTCTCTGTTTAGAAGTCGCTCGTACTTGCGATGGTTTTACATCAGCATCTAGTATGTCCATATCCATCACTTCTCGTCCATGAAGATCAAAGTCTAACATTTGACGAGCCGATAATAAATAGAATTGTTTATCATCATACATAAACATAGGGAATGTGACTTTCAAGGATGTAAATTCCTTTTGATAAGTTCCATTCACCACATTAAGCAAGAAACTAAGCCCCTCTGGTGTGTGCGGATATCGTCGTAATAGGTTCATCCATTCTTGGGGAGATATACCTTTCCATTCGCCTTGAATCACATTCCATACATCAGGCACTAACCCTCGGTACACACGTGATATATCTGTCATAAACCGTTCGTGAATGGTAAGACCAGAGTCTACCACATCGATAGTAGCCCCTTTTCCTAGGGAACTTCTGCGAAGGAACTTCTCAATGGTACTAAGGGCAAGATCCTTATCTGCTACATAATACGTAAAGGTAGCCACTCCCTCCGGAATACGTAGTGTCACAGTGCTGACAACACTATTTTCTTCCAAGGCCCTAGTGATTTTTGTATCCAATCGCTTGAACTGTTTTCCATCCCCCAAAGACGCATCCAGCACAACATGGATATGGTGTAAATTGCCTAGTTCGGCAATGACAGTTCCTTCTTGATATAACTTAGCACCATATGGTATGCCCAACTCTTCTAACGAGATAAGTATTTCCTCTACTAACTCATCTCCTTCATCCATGGAAAACCGAAGTACGCAGTGGTCAATTTCACCATTTTCTTTATACACGGATTCGCCTTCATGGACAGTCCCTACGTCTGTTAATTTTTGCTCCAACAACACTTCCAAGGAGCCCCTACAGGAATCGTCAAATTGAGCTGGAATATATAATTCATAGGGTATTTGTTGTTTCTTTTCTTCTGTTGCCATATCTCTTAGTTCTCCACTCTACTTACCAATACGTAATATTAGTGTAATTTATATGGTGCCTCTCTTTGAGAGCATTCTCAATCCAAGAGAGTCACAGAAATTGGTAGGGATTGCAAAATTTGTTTTGCCAACTCACGGGTTGATTCTGTGGTACGCACCATGCACAACCCATCTGCATTGACCGTTGTCATGACCCCTACATATTCATAGCCTTCTAAAATGCGATTTACATAATTCGTATGCTGCCGTTCAATCTGAAAGTACACATACTGCGGATCATAGATAATCTCCTGTTCTTGCATACTCGGCCTCCCTAATTGGTTACAGACTTATTTTTTCTTCGTTTCCCGGCGCATCATAGAAAACTCTTCCAGTGGTGTGTCGATGTACAAGCGTAATTTCATTTGCGCATGTTTTGCCACATCAATGTCATTGCCCTCTTCATCCGTCATACGTGTGATAACGTGCTTTACCAGGGGTCCATGAGGCTGGCAGAATTCTACTTCTT
>CAUUIH010000102.1:0-4778 GCA_963545165.1 uncultured Veillonella sp. | reverse complement strand
ATACAAAAAGAGCACCACATGCTCCGAAGCAAACCTACCGTAGGATCAGTTTGTGGAGGAGCGTGTGGTGCTCTTTCTCTGTTCATCAGATTTACACAAGCCAAAGATTAGGAGGAACAGCTAGTGCATTCATCCATTTCTAAGGATTGGTTACGGATATAGTAAATTGTCTTAATGCCTTGTTTGTAGGCTTCCACATATAAATCGAGAATTTCCTTCGCTTTCATTTGTGGTGTAATGTACAAGTTGAAAGACTGTGCTTGGTCGATATGGCGTTGGCGGATGCCGCAAGCCTTAATAGACCATTGTTGATCGATAGTATGTGCCTCTTTATAGAACCACATTGTTTCGTTACTCAAATCAGGAGCTGTTTTTGGTGTGAAGCTACCTTTTTTCTCTTCGATAAAGAATTTTTTGAAAATAGGGTCGATACCAGCTGTGGTATTAGCAATGTTGGATGTACTACCTGTTGGAGCAATCGCCATTAAGTAGCCATTGCGGATACCGTATTTTGCTACATCTGCTTTCAGTTGTTGCCATCTTTCAGAAGTATAACCACGGCGTTCAAAATATTCGCCTGTTTCCCATTGAGAATCTTTGAAAGCAGGGTAAGCACCTTTTTCTTTCGCCAATTCCATGGATGCCTTGATGGCAGCATAAGCAATATTTTCAAACAATGTATCAGCGATTTCCAAGTGTGCATCGCTTTCCCATTGTACTTTATGTTTTACCAAATAGTGGTGGTAACCGCTCGTGCCAAGACCAATAGCACGATATTTTTCGCTAGTCACACGAGTTTCAGGTACAGGGAATTGATTGATAGTAATGACATTATCCAACATACGAACTTGTAAAGCGATGTTTTCTTCTAATTCTTCGTCAGAGGTTTTACCTAGGTTGATGGAGTTCAAATTACATGTAACCATGTCTCCCGCTTTTGTGCGAGTCACGATGGATCCATCGTCCTGGATGATTTCCTCGTCTAAATCTGTGAAACCAACGTTTTGGGCAATTTCATGGCACAAGTTGGACGCATAAATCATGCCCGCGTGTTTGTTAGGGTTCGCACGGTTCGTCGTATCGCGGAAAAAGATGAATGGAGTACCAGTTTCTACAGCAGAACGCATGATTTTTTTCATCATATCCAAAGCGCTCACTTCGATGCCGTGTAAATCAGGGCTCGCTTCACAAGCTAAATATTTTTCTGTGAAAGCTTTATTCGTATCGTCATCGTAATAGTCTTCTAATTGAAAGCCCATCACACGAGACACTTCATGTGGATCGAACAAGGTGAAGTGTTCACGATTGATAACGCGTTCCATGAAAATATCTGGTACAGATAAAGCAGGGAAGATATCGTGGGCTTTACGACGATCGTCACCATTGTTCGTACGAAGTTCAACAAATTCGTAGAAGTCTTTATGCCATACGTCGAGAGTTACCGTAGCGCCACCTTTACGTTTTCCTAATTGGTCTACCGCAACGGCTGTATCATTGTATAAACGAATCCAAGGGATGACACCACCAGAAGAATTTTTATAGCCACGGATGTCGGAGTTCAAGGCACGTACTTTACCAAGATAAATGCCAAGCGCGCCACCATGTTTGGATACACGGGAGAATTTCGCATTTACATCGTAAATAGACCAAAGATTATCTTCTACTCCAGAGATAAAGCAAGAGCTCAATTGATGGAATGGTGTACCAGCATTGGCCAAGGTTGGTGTAGCTGTAGTCATTTTTAATTCGCTCATCAAGTCATAGAACTTTTTCGCGTAGTATACTTTTTTATCTCCTTCGATGACAGCCAGGTGCATAGCGATGGCCATGAAACGCTCTTGTGGAAGTTCATAAATTTCTTTATTGAATCCTTTCACTAAATAGCGGTCTGCTAATAATTTAATGCCTTCATAGTTAAATAAATAGTCTCGTTTTGGCTTGATATAATCGCCTAGCTCTTCTAATTCAGCTTCCGTATATTCTGTTAAGAAGAAGTCCGCATAACGGCCAGCGTTCACTAATGTTTTCACTAAATTAGTGAAGTTGCCGTAACCAAAGGCTTTATATTTGCGGTTGATAGCAGCTTCTTTATATAAATCAAATAAGTATAGACGGGCTGCCACGAACTGCCAGTCTTGGTTCATGCGGTTAACCATATTGCCGAACCCATCGTCTACCTTTTGGATGACTTTCTCGATGGCAGTTTGTACAAGAGTTTGTTGAATTTGTTTCGTAGTCATACCGTCTACGAATTGTAACTTACAATCCATTTCTAATTCGATAGGGTCACAAGAATCTAAGCCTAAACATGCGAAGGCTACCATCTTTTTTGTTTTCTCAACCGATAATGGCTCATAATGGCCATCACGTTTCTTGATCATAATGCTCATGAGTGTCTCCTTTTTCTGACGATGTGGTTTTTGTATTCATTGTAAAGAGTATTCACATATATTGAATATATGTGAAAGCATATCCGCTTAACATACGTAGTGGGCCTTGACCATAAAAGGACTCCCATTTACATCGTGTAAATGAGAGTGCATAGATATGTTTTCACACGGACTCAATATCAATATATTGTATAGTGATGAAGCACCTTGGCACAACATCTTCTAAAATTATACTATACTAGTCGTTTTTTCACAACGCCCTCAGCATGTCAAAAAAGCATACCATAATGAAGAAAAGATACTTTACAAAATGGAAGCAATAGAAATATATAACTAAATTATAGATTAAAGATAGAAGTATATAACTGAGGCAACAGAAAAGATAGAGACGTATAACTAAATAGAGTTGCTGTATAACAGACGATGGAACGTTTCCATCGTCTGTTCTTGTTTTAGGAAGTTTGTAATGGGTGCTTTCAGAGAAGTGGAAATGGAAAAAAATAGATATGACTTGTAGTTGGACTGTGATAAAAATCAACATCTTGTATTATAAATTAAAATCATACTATTAATGCTAAAAAAGTATAATAGAATGTGAAAATAATTAATGAGAAAAAATATCATATAGAGAAAAGTAAACATTTTAAAAGTATTTTATTAATATATGTGTGAAATAAAATTTAATAATGACAAAAAATTATGCAACCTAAAAAATTGTGTAATAACAAGATAGTTGGGGGAAAAGATAAAAGTACACTGTATAAGTATAAATTGAAGGATACTCATCTTGAAAATAATGTGTTGTTATATACTTACTTAAGACCTATGAAAAACGTTATCAAGACGGCTTAATCCCTTGTAAAAAAGGGGTTTTTAAGGACTGCTGTGACAATTGTAACACTTTGAAATACCGTATATAATAAGGCTATAGATTGATGCATATATCAGTCATATATGCAAGTAAACATAGTTCCTTATTTAAGAACAGTATGTATGAGGTATAGTTCAAAATAAGACAAGTGTTTTTGAGGAGGTACGTATGGAACAATATGATGTTCTCGTAGTAGGTAGTGGTGGAGCAGGCCAACGAGCTGCTTTAGAAGCTGCACGACGCGATGGTTTGCGTGTAGCATTGATCACAAAAATTTTCCCAACACGTTCTGCCACAGCAATGGCACAAGGTGGTGTTAATGCGGCGTTAAATAACGTAGCAAAAGAAGACTCCACAGAAGTTCACACATTCGATACTGTAAAAGGTTCTGACTATCTTGGCGACCAAGATGCTATCGAATTCTTCTGTCAACGTTGCCCAGAAGGCGTATTAGAAATGGATTTCATGGGAACTCCTTTCTCTCGTACAGACGAAGGCAAAATCGCACAACGTAACTTTGGTGGACAATCCTATCCACGTACATGCTATAGTGCGGATAAAACTGGTCACGTTATTCTTCATACAACATATGAACAATGTCTTAAAGAAGGCGTACATTTCTTACAAGAATGGTACCTATTAGATATCGTTGTAAAAGACGGTAAAGCTGGTGGTGCTATTATCTGGAATATGAAAAAAGGTAAAGTAGAAATTATCAAAGCTAAATCCATCGTATTATCCACTGGTGGTGCTGGCCGTGTATTCTGGACTCGTACAACTAACCCATTCCTTTCTACTGGTGACGGCATGGCAGCAGCTTTTCGCGCTGGTGCAGGCTTGAAAGATATGGAAATGATCCAATTCCATCCAACTGGTCTTGGTAAAACTGGTATCTTGATGTCCGAAGCTGTTCGTGGTGAAGGCGGATACTTGTTAAATGTTGAGGGCGAACGTTTCATGAAAAAATACGCTCCTAACAAAATGGAATTAGCGTCTCGTGACGTTGTAGCGAAAGCAATCGAAGACGAAATCGCAGCTGGTCGTGGTTTCAATGGTACAGGCCTTGATGCATACGTAGTAGCTGACCTTCGTCACTTAGGACCAGAAGTTATCATCGAAAAACTTCATGGTATCCGTGACTTGGCTCTTTGCTTCGAACATTGCGATCCATTAACTGATCCAGTGCCAATTCGTCCTACTTGCCATTACATCATGGGCGGTATCGACGTAGTTGACTACAAAACTTGTGCTACAGAAATTCCTGGTATCTTCGCATCCGGTGAAGCTTCTTGTATCTCTATCCATGGCGCTAACCGTTTAGGCGGTAACTCCTTGGCTGACGGCGTTGTATTTGGTAAAGTATCCGGTGCAGGCGCTGCTGATTATGCACAAACTAACACATTTGCAGATTGCGATGCTGAATTGAAAGCAAAAGCTGATGAGTGGGAAGCTAAATTCGTTGAAGTTACATCCCGTACTTCTGGTCGTCCAGTAGCTGAAATTCGTGATGAATTGGC
>CAUUIH010000101.1:0-4797 GCA_963545165.1 uncultured Veillonella sp. | reverse complement strand
ATGACATCGATATGGAACATAAATTGGTGCCAGAAGATTTGCCAAAAATCGAAGCAGAAATGAGCCGTATTGTAAAAGAAAACTTGCCTATCGAAAAAGTGTTGATGGAACGTCAAGAAGCGTTAGATTTCTTTGCAGCAAAACACGAAAATTACAAAGTGGAATTAATCAATGATTTGCCAGCTGATGCAGTAATCTCTGCGTATAAACAAGGTGAGTTCACTGACCTTTGTGCAGGTCCACACTTGGCAAGCACTGGTAAAGTGAAAGCTTTCAAATTACAAAGCATTGCAGGTGCATATTGGCGTGGCGACGAAAAAAATAAAATGTTGCAACGTATTTATGGTACTGCTTTTGAAAAGAAAGAAGAACTAGAAGAATACTTACACTTATTAGAAGAAGCTGCTCGTCGTGACCATCGTAAATTAGGTAAAGAGTTAGGCTTATTTGTCATCAAAGAAGAAGGTCCAGGGTTCCCATTCTTCTTGCCAAAAGGTATGGCAGTGCGCAATGCCTTAGAAGATTTCTGGCGTGAAGTACATCATGATTACGATTATGAAGAAGTTCGTACTCCAATCATCTTGAGCCAACATTTGTGGGAAACATCTGGTCACTGGTTCCATTACCGTGAAAATATGTACACAACACAAATTGACGAAGCAGAATATGCCATTAAACCGATGAACTGCCCAGGCGGTATCTTGGTGTATGCGAACGAAATGCATTCCTACCGTGATTTGCCAATTCGCATGGCAGAGCTTGGCTTAGTGCATCGTCATGAATTAAGTGGTGCTTTACATGGTCTATTCCGTGTACGTAGCTTTACACAAGATGATGCCCATGTATTCATGACTCCATCTCAAATTAAAGAAGAGTTAATGAGCGTTATCGATTTATTCGGACGTATCTACTCTCAATTCGGCTTGTCTTATCATGTAGAGTTAAGTACAAAACCAGAAGGTGCTATCGGTGACGATGCCATCTGGGAATTGGCGACAGAAGCATTGCGTGAAGCGATTGAAGCAAAAGGTATCCCATACCGTATCAACGAAGGTGATGGCGCCTTCTATGGTCCAAAACTAGACTTCCATATTCGCGATTCCATTGGCCGTACATGGCAATGTGGTACTATTCAATTGGATATGAACTTGCCAGAACGTTTTAACTTGGAATACATTGCGGAAGATGGTCAAAAACATCGTCCAATCATGATTCACCGTGCTTGCTTCGGTTCTATGGAACGTTTCATCGGTATCTTGATTGAGCACTTTGCAGGAGCATTCCCAACTTGGATGGCACCAGTACAAGTAAAAATCCTTCCAATCAGTGAAAAACATGTAGAATATGCTGAAAAATTGCGCAAAGCATTTAAAGATGCCTATGTACGTGTGGAACTTGATGATCGTAGCGAAAAAATTGGTTACAAAATCCGTCAAGCACAAATGGAAAAAGTATCCTACATGCTTGTGGTGGGTGACAAAGAAGTGGAAGAAGGAAAAGTGGCTGTTCGTAAACGTGGCGTAGGCGAACAAGGAGCCATTCCTTGGGAAGAATTCTTGGCAAACATCCAACAAGAAATTAAAGATCGTGCATAATGGATAGACCCAATAGAACTTAGAGTAATGAGGTTTACTAGTCGTTTTTGTGGGTCATATTACAAATAAATATAAGAGATTTACTACTAGGAACTTCTTATTTTGTTTGTGATACAAGTATTGTGTATACATATGAAAAGCATCTTCACAAGAGGATGCTTTTCATCATATAATGGAGGTAGAAAGAAATTGGTCTTTCCTTTTCTAGTATTCCGAGTAGAGGTGATGGAATCATGATTACATTCGATGATGCGGAAAAACAAAAATTAAGTCCAGAAGACTTGGAAAAGCTGAAAAAGCACAATGATATCAATGAATGGCCGTGCCCATTAACAGATGATATGAAAAAACAAATGCATGACAGCTTTAAAGTTGTGCCTAAGAAAAAATAAAAAAAGCCGTAGCGAGCAATGAATGTGTTCGTTACGGCTTTTTTGTAGAGAAAGGGGTTTGTAACAAAATGTACATTTTTACATTTTGTTACAAACCCGCTTATTAAAAATATAAAAAAGAGGACAGTTGATGCTTTTTATTCACCTTTCTGCTATTTTATTTGTGGGCTATTTTGTTACAGCCCCTCGTATGTGTTACAGGAAAAAATTGAAAGTGATAGGTACAACATGTATCATTAGGTTGTCAGTAAATGCCTATGTGAATGCACATAGTTTTGCAATCACATAGTTCTATTGAGAAATCTAGATGCTATTGTAAATAGAATACTACATTGGCTGTTTTGTTAGCGGACATATCTCCATTTTCTACTGGAGTAGACGTAGACATTTCTACAGATTTAGCAGATAACATTGCGTACCGAGGATTTACTTCCATGGTGTGAGTGCGAGTTGTTCCTAAGTTAATAGATTTTACAGGTCCTACGGTATGACCTAAGGCGCGGGCGATCACTTCTGCTTGATGGCGTGCATCACTAATGGCAGATGTGGACAATTGATCTTCCATTTCTTGAGACAGATCTGTTTGGAATGTAAGGGAATTAATATCAGAAGCGCCACTAGCGATAGCTGCATCGATGGCCTTTCCAATGGAGGAGGTATCATACACTCGAACAACAACGGTGTTGTTGACATTATAACCATTTAATTTTGAGCTTCCATCAATATAATCATAATTAGGATTAATGGTAATATTAGATGTTTGAATGTTATTTCTAGAAACGCCTATATGTTGTAAAGAGGAGATAAGTTTGGACATAATCGCATCATTTTGAGATTTTGCAGATTGAACGGATGTGTTTTTACTAGATACTCCAAGGTTAAGTAATGCATAGGATGGTGCTACTTGACGAGCGGCTTGGCCTGTAACAGAAATTTCACCTGGTGCAATATCTGCCGCCATAGTTCCCATGGCAACCGATGTCATGAGCGCGCCGATGGTAAAAGCTTTCAAAAGAAGTGTACGTTTCATAAAAAAATTCCTTTCAAGTATACATATATATTGACAAATAAAAATTAAGTACCCTACAATGATAGATATGTAGAGCGATACATCTTGTATTGTTATTATACTACATCAATATTGTGAATGTATGATGAAAGTTAGGAGTAAAACTATGAACCCTATTGATATTATGTTAGACCATAAAAGTATTCGTAAATATAAACCAATGCGTGTATCCCCGCAACATTTAAGCATTTTACTAGATGTAGCGAAACGGACTGCTACAAGCATGGGTATGCAAACGTTTAGCATCATCCGTATTGTGAACGCAGACATTAAAGCGGCTATTGCAGAAGTATGTAAACAAGACTATGTGAAAGACATGCCTGAACTCTTTGTATTTGTGGTGGATGCGTACCGCAATGCCCGAATTATGAAAGAAAATGGATTAGACCTTGATACAGCAAGTGATGCTGATCGATTCTTCCAAGGCTGGACAGATGCATGTTTGGCAGCACAAAATATGGTGACTGCAGCAGAGCTAGCAGGATATGGTACAGTGTATTTGGGAAGTGTCCTAAATGATGCAGAAAAAATGATTGAAATTTTAAAACTACCGGAATTAACATTCCCAGTAGTAGGGCTTGGCTTGGGCATGGCTGATCAAAAGCCAGCCTTGAAACCACGCATGCCAAGAGAGGCAAATGTATTTGATAATACATATCGCACATTTGATAATTATCATGAACTGTTGGAAGATTACGATGAAGAGATGAATCAATACTACGACCTTCGTAGTCCTAACTATCCATTGCCTAAATTTACAGACCAAGTAGTGGGACGATTGAAAATGAAAGATGAGAAGCGAAGCGCATTGGTGGAAATTGCAAAAACCCAAGGGTTTCACTTGTAATGCTATTCTGCCTTGTGGCGTTTACTTAATATGATAAAGGGAAGAGCACGGTATACCATTTTAGTTTGTCGCGTTAAGATTATTATATTATAAAGCAAAAAAAGAGCAGGGCACATTCCTTCAGAAACGGTATTTCATAATGTTTCTTCAGGAAGATGCCCTGCTCTTTAAATCCATATCTTAATAAGATTAAGTTAACGCGACAGCATATTATAACAATTATTATAGCAGGCCGTGCTCTTCTTTTTTTGCATGATGTAGTCAATAATATGACCACAAGGCGTTCTACGCATGACTGCGTTCTAGGGTGAAGGTTTGTGAGTGTTTGTTCAGGAACATGTTGCTCGTTTTTATATTTTGTGTAGATAGTTAGTAAAGGGCACCTAAAGCAGTTCTACGCATAACTGCGTTCCTAAGATTAAGTACTATATATTAAACTTTAACAGTAAATAGTTATGCAGACTTGCTATTTAAATAGATGTCTTAATAAGAGGAAGTTAACGAGACAGCATATACATGCTATTAGTTCAGTAGACCGTGCTCTCCCTCTATGGTTATAAATTAGTTACAAGACCATAAGAGTTTCTATGCTTGATTACGTTCTAGGATGAGAGGGATGTTCTATAGAAAAAATATTGAAAATTCTTGTCTAATGGGGGTTGCAAATTGCATGGAAATAGCATATAATACATTCAGTGCTTGAGTCACAAGCACTTTTAATTTTCTAATAACTTATAGATGAAGAAAATTAAAAAAGGTTAAAATAACTGTTGACACGAATTTGTGAATCTGTTATTATAATCTAGTCGCCACAACACAAGGTTGTGAATGACAAAGTGGATCTTTGAAAACTGAACAATGTAAGGTAATTACTTCGAAAGAAGTAAACATAAG
>CAUUIH010000100.1:0-4917 GCA_963545165.1 uncultured Veillonella sp. | reverse complement strand
TAATACGTGCCTTGTAACAGATCCAGGTGACGAAGGAGAGAAGTTAAAAGAAATTTTAGATAGCCATGAATTTAAGGTGCAAGGAATTTTATTAACTCATGGTCACAGTGATCATATTGGGGCTGTCAAAACATTGGTAGATGCATACCATGTGCCAGTGTATATTCACGAAGGTGATGCGGAATATTTGACGAATCCAGAGGTGAATTTGAGTGCTCATTCTGGACGTCATATTACAGCAGATGTGGACGATGTTCGCTATGTGAAAGAGGGTGATACCATTTCCTTAGGTGATACAACATTTACGGTGATAGAAACTCCAGGACATACACCAGGAGGTGTGTGTTACTATACAGAAGGAACATTATTGGCTGGAGATACCTTATTCCAAGGCTCTGTAGGCAGAACAGATTTTCCGAATGGTGATTTTGAACAGTTAAGCAAGGGGATTAAAGAAAAACTTTACACATTGCCAGATGATACAAAGGTCTATCCAGGACATGGTGGACAAACCACTATTGGTGATGAGAAACAATTTAATCCATTTGTACGGTAGGTGATAGGATGGGAAATAAATCCATACAATATTGGTTGCGGTGCATTTTACTGGTCTTAGCTAGTATTGGTTTATTAATCGCCTTACCAGTGGTCATTCCGTTGATTATTGCGGTTATATTAACATTGTTACTATGGCCATTAGTCAATATGACACAGAATTTCGCAAGGCGGTATTGGAAACAATGTCCACGATGGATTGCAATCATTCCAGCTTTTATCTTGGTGGGATTGTTTTCCACATTGTTAGTGCGCTATGTCATGCTACCAGTAATCGGCGAATTAACTAAATTGTTAATCAATTTGCCATATGTATTAGATCAATTTGTGTCGGTAGTAAAAGGTCTACAAGGCATCGATGGGGAAAGTATCATACCTCATCAATTTGATAGTATCATCAATACGACGCTCATTAAAATTGGTAATTATGGTGTAGACTTAGCACAACGAGGTGTACTCGCCATCGTGTCCTTTGCAAGTACCTTATTACAATTGTTATTAGTGCCAATTTTAACATTCTACTTACTGAAAGATGGACGCAATATTAAACAGGCGGTATTACATATTTTTTCCGGCCCTACTTCAGCCCATTTAGAAGAAGTTGTGAATGATATTTTGCGTACATTAGGTGGATACTTGCGAGGTCAATTATTACTTGCGAGTAATATGTTTTGTCTAACTTTTATCGCGTGTTATTATTACGATTTACCGTATCCCCTTGTGTTGGCGGTATTAGCGGGCATTGCTGAATGGATTCCTATTATTGGACCATTCATTAGTGCAGCACCAGCCATTATTTTAGCTGCTGTTATCAGCGGTCCTCTAGCAGTGAAAGTTGCCATTACATACGGTATTCTACAACTACTAGATGGACAAATTATTATGCCTAAGATTATGGGGCATGTCATTAATCTTCCCCCATTAGTTATTATTACTGCCATTTTTGTGGGAGGCTATTTCTTTGGTATGATTGGCATGATGACGGCCGTACCATTAACAGCTATCGCACAAATTATAGCGAAACGCTTATGGTATTTTAATAGATATTATAGTTTATAGAAAGAGGAACATCATGGATAAAGCAACAGAAGTACAAGCAACAATGGAAAAATTGAAAGAACGTATTAAAGATAAAAAATACAAATTGACAACACAACGTCAAATTATCTTGCAAACTTTCATTGAAGCAGAAGAAAAACATTTAAGTGCGGAAGATGTATATATTTTAGTGAAAAAGAATAATCCGGACATCGGTTTGGCAACAATTTACCGTACATTGGATTTGTTCACCGAGTTAGATTTAGTGAAACGTTTGGACTTTGGTGATGGCCGTAATCGCTATGAATTGAACAGCGATGAACTATCTCATTTCCACCATCATTTGATTTGTGTAAAATGTGGTTGTGTGAAAGAATTTGAAGATGATATGTTGGAAACATTAGAATCCATTATTGCCAAAAAATTGAATTTCCATACGACAGACCATCAATTAAAAGTATATGGTTTCTGTGGCGATTGTCATGAAGCGGCAAAACAAGCAGAAGCTGAAAAAGAACATGCCTAATACATATAGTTATGAAGGACCTATAGAGTTAGGTTCTGTCATAGCTCATCAATGTGGTGCAGTGGGCCTGTTTTCATCAAAGGAACATCCTGATTTTATCATCCATGTGTCCTATAACGGAGCTGTGTCATCTCTAGCGCGTGAACAGGATCCTAGGTCTATGGTAGTCAAGCTATTTTGTCATAGTTCCATACAGAATGAACTGTTAGAGACTAGTATAGAGGGATCATCAGAATTATATCCGGAGTATGTTCATATCTGGTCTCTTTCAGGAACAGATACTGTAGAAGGGCGCAAAGTGATAGGCAGAGAAGTCTTATCAGAGCTTAGACGTATATTGGGTGTGAAGGCTAGTTTATGGGGCACCTTAGTAGGCGTACGTCCTACTAAGTTGACCCATAAATTATGGGATTCTTTGGGTGATTTAGAAAGCGTTCGGCAAGAGCTGGAAAGTACCCATAGCATTAGCCAGGTGAAGTGGAAATTACTAGAACAAGTGGCAGTGCTAGAGCGTCCTTATGTGGCGCATGTACAACAATCTCCGAAGGAGATTAGTTTGTATAGTGGCATTCCGTTCTGCGAAACCCATTGTACCTATTGCTCCTTTCCCTATGGGCTGATTCAGAACTATGAAAAGGTACAGGACTTTGTGGATGTCTATCATCGTGATATAGAACATATGAAAAGACTTGTTAATACACATGGTTTAGAGGTACAATCGTTATACATGGGTGGAGGCACTCCAACTAGTTTAGGGGATGGAGACTTTCACCATATTGTGCATGCATTGGGAGATATGATTCCAAAGGACCGTGAGTTTACTGTAGAAGCAGGGCGTCCTGACTCGTTGAATGCTAACAAGGTTCAATCTATGGTAGAGGCTGGTGTTACTAGGCTTAGCTTGAATTCTCAAACGATGCAAGATGAGTTGTTGCGCATCATTGGCAGAGGCCATAGCGTAGCGGAATTTCTATCTATGTATGAGTATGTGGCAAGTCATACAAATTGCTCTATTAATATGGATTTTATTGCTGGCTTACCACGTCAAACCGTAGAAAATATGGTTGAGAATGTGCAATACATTGAGCAATTACGTCCTCATAATGTAACGATCCATACCTTAGCATTGAAAAAGGGGAGCCCATTATATGGGAGTCGCTTTGCCAATGAAATTCCTTCTGAGGATTTGGTTCAAACTATGTTAGATGAAACTCATGAAGCTTTGTTGCAATTAGGCTATAAACCGTACTATATGTATCGTCAACAATACATGGTGGGGCAAATGGAAAACATTGGCTACACCTTGCCAAATTATGAAAGTATCTATAATATACAAATGATAGAAGAACGTCAGTCCATATTGTCCATAGGACCAGGTAGTGTGTCTAAATGGATAGGTGGTGCTGATTTTAGGCAGCAAAAACAATACATGCCGAAAGATGTAGATACGTATATTCAAGATATACAACGACTATTAGAGAAACGTACTATACTAAGTAATGAACATTGGAGGGACAGCTAGTGGCTATTCAAAAACCAAGAGGAACACAGGATTTATTACCAAGTGTTCTAGGAAATTGGTACTATATTGAAAATACCATTCGTCGTTTATGTAAGACCTATGGATTTGAAGAAGTTCGTACGCCTATGTTTGAAGAAACAGGCTTATTTTTACGCGGTATTGGGGAAACGACAGATATCGTGCAAAAAGAGATGTACTCCTTTCCAACAGGGGATAAAAAAGATCAATCCTATACATTGCGTCCAGAAGGAACTGCTTCTGCGGTGCGTGCCTATTTAGAAAATAAAATTTACGGTCAAGAATCCATAACAAAATGGTTCTACATCGGGCCTATGTTCCGCCACGATAAACCACAAGCTGGTCGGTATCGTCAATTCCATCAATTTGGGGTAGAATTGTTGGGTACACAAGCCCCAAGTGCTGATGCGGAATGTATCTCTTTGGTGTTGCAATTGTTGCGAGACTTAGGGTTAAAAGATTTAAATGTAGAAGTAAACTCTGTAGGGTGCCCAACATGTCGCCCTGCATACAGAGAAAAATTGATTGCCTTTTTTGAACCGAAAAAAGAAGAATTGTGCGAACTTTGTCAAAGCCGCTTATACAAGAACCCATTGCGTATTCTTGACTGCAAAGAAGAAAAATGCCAACAATTGGCAGTAGGTGTGCCAGAGTTAAGTGAAAATTTATGTGAAGAGTGTCAAGATCATTTCCATCATGTAAAAGAATACTTAACAGCAGCTGGCGAGACATTCACCTTAAATCCACGTTTGGTTCGTGGGTTAGATTATTATACGAAAACTGCTTTTGAAGTGCAGTACACCCCATTGGGTTCTCAAAGTGCGGTAGCTGGTGGCGGTCGTTACGATGGTCTTGTGGAAGAACTAGATGGACCTCATACACCTGCCGTAGGATTTGCGATGGGTATGGAACGTTTGTTGTTGGCGCTGGAAAAACAAGGTTTGTTACCAGAACAAGAACGAGAAGATTCCGTCTTTGTAGTGGCATTAGGCGAAATGGCACAGAAGGAAGCTTTCAGAATTACAAATGCCTTGCGCAATACCTATGTGAAAGCAGAGATGGAAGGCTCTGGTAAATCTATGAAGAGCCAAATGAAGTATGCTAACAAAATTAACGCAAAATATGTTATTATAATTGGTGATAATGAATTAGCTGAAGGTAAAGTCATCTTAAAATATATGGATACATCTGAACAAGAAACTGTATCCTTAGCTGAGATTACAAACCGTATAACTGAGTTAGTGAAAGGAAATTAGAA
>CAUUIH010000099.1:0-4983 GCA_963545165.1 uncultured Veillonella sp. | reverse complement strand
ACGGTAGACTGTGATGTACTACAAGCTGATGGTGGCACTCGTACCGCCTCGATTACTGGTGCATTTGTGGCACTAGTGGATGCTATCTATTCTATTTATGATGGATATGGAAAGTTCCCTGTGACGGACTATTTAGCAGCTATTTCCATGGGCATCGGTGAAGATGGTCCTATGCTAGACTTGTGCTACGAAGAGGATAGTGCAGCTGTTGTGGATATGAATGTGGTTTGTACTGGTAAAGGTCAATTAGTAGAAGTGCAAGGAACCGGTGAACATGGGACTTTCACAAGAGAAGAGCTAAATAGCCTATTAGATTTAGGTGAAGCTGGTACAAAACAGTTGATGCAAGTACAACGTGAAGCATTGGGCGAAATTGGCAACATGGTGGGCCATGAAAATGCACCGAAAGCAGTGGTATTAGCTACACGGAATAAAGGGAAAATTCGTGAGTTCACCGCAGCTTTTGAGGAATTAGGATTTGAAGTGCGCACAGTAGACGATATTGTAGATATTGAGGAGCCGGAAGAAATTGGCACTACTTTTATGGAAAATGCAGAATTGAAAGCCTTATACTATGCGGAGGCTTGTGGTCTCCCTTGTGTAGCTGATGACTCTGGATTGGAAGTAGATGCTTTGGGTGGTGCGCCAGGTGTATATTCTGCACGCTATGCGGGCTTACATCGCAGCGATGATGATAATAATCGTCGCCTGGTGGCAGAGCTAGCAGATGTAACCCCAGAGGATAGAACGGCGCGATATCAATGTGCTCTTGTGTGGGCTACACCAGACGGACAGTGCATCCGTGCTACCGGCACTTGTGAAGGGCTAATTCAATTAACCCCAATGGGAAAAGGTGGATTCGGTTATGATCCATACTTTTACATTCCTAAATTAAAAACCACTATGGCTAATATTTCCATGGAACAAAAGCAGGCTATCAGCCATCGAGGCAAGGCGTTACGGGCGCTAGTGGAGCAATTGCGACACACTATAATTAAGTAATTAATAAAAAAGTGAAAATTTTACATCGAAAGTCTTGAATATATGGATTTAATTCGATATAATAATGGTAGGTATTATAAGGAAGGCAGATATTAAGTTATGGATACATCTGTAAAATCAAATAAAATGAAGCTCTATGGGTTTAACAATTTAACGAAAACCTTGAGTTTTAATATTTATGATATTTGTTATACGCGTACAGAAGAAGAAAAACGCCAATATATTGAATACATTGACGAAGTTTACAATGCACAGCGCCTGACTGATATTTTAACAGAGGTTTCACATATTATCGGAGCCAATGTGCTGAATGTGGCAAAGCAAGACTATGATCCACAAGGGGCCAGCGTAACCATCCTGATTTCGGAAGAACCTGTTGATAAAGTAGATAAAGATGATGTGGTTATGCATCTCGATAAATCTCACTTGACGGTTCATACCTACCCTGAAAGTCATCCAGACAATGGAGTAAGTACATTCCGTGCAGATATTGACGTGTCCACATGTGGTCAAATCTCTCCGCTCAACGCATTGAACTATCTCATCGATAGCTTTGATTCTGATATCATTAGCTTAGATTACAGAGTGCGTGGTTTCACTCGTGATATTCATGGTAAAAAATTATTCATGGATCATCGTATGAACTCCATTCAAAATTACATTAATTCTAAAACTCGTAATCTCTACAATATGATCGATGTGAATGTGTATCAAGAAAATATTTTCCATACCAAAATGATGCTGAAAGAGTACGACATTAATAATTATTTGTTTGGTATTACCGAAGAAGATTTGACGCTGAAAGAGCGTAAACAAATTAACCAACAACTCAAACAAGAGATGGCGGAAATATTCTACGGTAGAAACTTACCATCATTGAAAATCTAGGAGGTTTTCCCATGGACGTAAAACAAGAGGCAATTGAAAAACGCTTGGAACTAAAAGGTTTCTTGCAAACTGGAACAAAATATGAATTAAAAGATGCTCATGACTTAACAGTGGCGTACACTCCAGGTGTAGCTGAGCCATGCCTTCACATTAAAGAAGATGAAGACAAATCCTTCGACTTAACATGTCGTTCTAATATGGTAGCCGTTGTATCAGACGGTACTCGCGTATTGGGCTTGGGTGATATCGGAGCAGCTGCTGCGATTCCAGTTATGGAAGGTAAATCCCTATTGTTCAAACGCTTTGGTAATGTAGATTGCATTCCTTTGGTAATCGATACAAAAGATCCAGACGTGTTGATCAACACTGTAAAATTAGTGCAAAAAAACTTTGCTGGCATTAACTTAGAAGATATTTCTTCTCCTAAATGCTACGAAATCGAAAATCGCTTGAAAAAAGAATTGGAAATCCCTGTATTCCATGATGACCAACATGGTACAGCGATCGCTTGCTTAGCAGGTGTAAAAGCAGCTCTTCGCTTTGTGAAAAAAGATTTGTCCAAAGTAAAAATCGTTGTAAACGGTGCTGGCGCAGCGGGTGCAAATATCGCTCGTCTATTATACTTAGCAGGCGCTCGTGATATTACATTAATGGTAAGCTCTGGCGTATTGAATAAAGATTACAAACGTCTTGACTCTTTACAAGCTGAGTTAATCAAAACATTAGGCCAAGAAACAAAAACTGGCAACTTGGCGGAAATCGCAAAAGGTGCTGACGTATTGTTAGGTGTATCTGCAGCTGGTGCTTTCACAAAAGAAATTTTAGAAAGCTTAGCTGACGATGCCATCGTATTTGCAATGGCAAACCCTAACCCAGAAGTGATGTACGACGATGCGAAAGCGGCTGGCGTACGTGTAATGGGTACAGGTCGTAGCGATGCACCAAACCAAATTAACAACGTAAACGTATTCCCTGGTATCTTCCGTGGTGCCATCGACGTACAAGCACGTGAAATTAATGATGAAATGAAATTGGCAGCCGCTGAGGCGTTGGCAGCTCTTGTAACAGATGAAGAATTAGCAGAGGACTATGTAGTAGCCAATGCATTCGACAAACGTGTTCCATTAGCAGTAGCAAAAGCGGTAGCTGAAACAGCCATCAAAACTGGTGTAGCTCGTAAAACAGAAGTTCCTTACTAAGAATAGGAATTGATATATAGTATAGAGGTAGGTTGAGTGTGAATTCGACCTACCTCTATTTTTGTGTATAGGTTGTGAAATTTATCACCTGATAAAAAATTAGAAAACCTAAAAAATATTTAGAAAAAGTATTGAATTATGAAAATGATAGTGCTATAATGAGGGCATACCTAATAAATTGTTAGATAGCCTAAAAAATAGTTAGGAGACAATTATGAAATTAGAACAATTAAAGGTAATTGCGCATGGTATTGCGACACAATTTGGAGCTTCATGTGAAGTGTTGATTCACGACGTGCAAATAGAAACATTAGAGAGTTCTATTGTGTATATTGAGCACGGAGATATTTCAAATCGAAATGTAGGTGATGGCGCCTCGCATGCAGTACTAGATGCGATACGAAATGACGATGGTAAGTGTCAAGGTAAGCAAGCTTATATCACACGAACCAAAGATGGAAGAGTACTTCGATCGACGACGATGTATATACGAGATGATAATGATAAATTACAGTATTTATTGTGTATCAACTACGATATTACTGATTTTATTACATTACAAAACTCATTAGATCGAATCATTACATCCAGCAATCGTGCATGGGAAACAAAAGGCGAACGAATTGTTACATCTGTTAGTGATTTGTTGAGCGATATGTTATCTCAAGCAGAAAAAGTAGTAGGGCGACCAGCACACTTAATGAATAAAAATGAGCGTCTGGAAGCAATACGGTATCTATATTGTCAAGGCGCTTTTTTGATTTCAAAAGCATCTGACAAAATTTCAGAGTATTTTAACGTTTCCAAATTTACATTATATAACGACCTTAATCAAGTGAAAGAAGAGGAGGAGTTACATGGAACGGATTCAATGGGTGAAAAATAATATGCCTGGGTCTGAAGACCTAAATACGCATATTATGAGTGTGCAAGCAAGTGAAGGTGTGCGTGAATTTCATAAAAGTTTCCCACAATATGAAGAAACACCATTAACTGAATTACCACGCATGGCAGAGCATTTAGGATTGAACAGATTGTTCATCAAAGATGAATCTTACCGCTTTGGATTGAATGCTTTCAAAGTATTAGGTGGATCCTATGCGATTGCTAAATTCGTGGCACAAGAATTAGGTAAAGACGTATCCGAGTTACCATACTCTGTATTAACATCTAAAGAATTACGCGATGAATTTGGTCAAGCTACATTCTTCACGGCTACAGATGGTAATCACGGTCGTGGCGTAGCTTGGGCAGCTAATAAATTAGGTCAAAAATCTGTAGTATTTATGCCAAAAGGTTCTACAGAAACTCGTAAGCAAAACATTGCAGCAGAAGGTGCAACCGTTACGATTGAAGAAATGAACTACGATGATTGCGTACGCTTAGCGACAGCAGAATCTAAAAAAGTAAATCATGGTGTTGTTATTCAAGATACAGCTTGGGATGGCTATGAAGAAATTCCAGCATGGATCATGCAAGGTTACGGCACAATGGCATTAGAAGCTACTGAGCAACTTGAAAAAGCAGGCGTAGACGTACCAACACATGTCATCGTACAAGCTGGCGTTGGCTCCTTAGCAGGTGCTGTGACTGGTTACGTAGTGAACCGTTATAAAGATGCTCCGGTAAAACCAAAAATCGTTGTGGTAGAAGCATCTGCAGCAGATTGCTTATACAAAGGTGCTAAAGCAGGCGATGGAGATTTACGCATTGTTGGTGGTGATTTACAAACTATCATGGCAGGCTTAGCTTGCGGTGAACCAAATACAATCTCTTGGGATATCTTAAAAAATCATGTGGACCTATTCGTATCTGCTCCAGACTGGGTAGCATCTTTAGGTATGCGCATGAGTGCAGCTCCTATTAAAGGCGATGCAAGCATTACATCTGGTGA
>CAUUIH010000098.1:0-5089 GCA_963545165.1 uncultured Veillonella sp. | reverse complement strand
TTACCTATCTATTTTACAGGATTGAGCCTTGTTTTGCAAACTTCGCTGTATATGGCGTTCTTTCCCCGCTTTTGTGCCTAGAACGTAAAGGGCGAACGCCATACACTTCTCCACAAATTTACGTTCCACTGAGATTTGCTCCGAAGTGTATGGCGTTCTTATAAGTATATATTGCTATGCACTCGCTTCATGAAATCAGACATAACAGCTACGCCCGTGAATGTATGTTGTAAGCATTTAATATAATTACTCTTATGTATACCTCCTAGTGCAATACCCTTAGTATTCGGATATATTTTTTGAATATCTTTTAGAAATTCCATCCCCTGCTTAACGCCGATGCCGGGGTGTCCTTCTTTGCATGGTGTAGGATAGATAGGGCTAATCAAGACGTATTCCAATTTAGGGATTGATAAGGATGCTAACAACCTAATATCGTCTTCATTGTGGACGGTGCTCCATACTGTGATGGCATCCCAATGACTTTGTAATGTATTCCACAGTTCTTCTTGCTTTGATTGCCAGTAACGTATTAGATTAGTGGGCATATGGATTCGCGGCTGTCTGTGTAAGATAGCCTCTAATTGTTCTGGGGTAGTGATTACTTTTCCATGATATACCACGGTACTACCTATAGTGTCACAGAGCTGGAGATACTCCTCAAAGGATAAATCTGTGTCACGGCATAGGGTGTATAGATTGGTACAATTCATAATCCAATCGGATTCCTTATGTATATGCCCGTACGAACTTTTTTGCAAGGTATGGTCAATAACATGTATATGCTTCTGTCGAAGGCTTTCTATACTACGAGCTAACATCTTTCCATATATGTCTAGGGTAACATTATCTTTTAATAGCTGTCGATTGGTAATCAATACTAAGGTATCTATGGGTTGGTTATTTTTCTTCATAGAGCACATCGATATAATCACTCATCACCACCTGCATACCTAAGGCCTTCACATCTTCCATAGCTTCCGCTACGGTTCTACTATCGGCAATTTCAAATTGCGCATCCCCTTCTTCCTGTTTCTTTTCTTCTGAGGAATGCTCCCCAATGCCTGTGCTGACACCAGCAGACAATTTGGTGGCTGCTAATGGCAATACCCCGTTACGGAATCGTGCTGTTTCACGAGTGGAAATCGTAATATTTGCATAGGGCAAGAAGAGTCTGTACGCCAAGATAACTTGCAATAATTGAGCCTCTCCTACGTCCCCTGCATTGATGGTATCGTCATTAACGATAGGGCGCAGACGGGGGCAGGAAATACTAATTTCTCCATGCGGATAGGCACGTTGTAGCAAATGCGCATGCAAGGCTGTGGCAAACGCATCTTTTCGGAAATCATCCAACCCCAATAAAGCTGCTAGGCCTACCCCGCGCATACCTCCACGCAAGGCCCGCTCTTGCGTTTCCAGTCGATATGGAAATACACTTTTGTTCCCTAATAAATGTAATGTTTTATAATTTTCCCAATTATATGTCTCTTGGAATACCGTTACATAATCACAACCGCATTCTCGTAGGTATGCATAATCGTCTACATTGGCAGGATACACTTCTACGCCTACTACTTTGAAGTATTTCTTCGCCAATTCACAGGCACGACCGATGTAGGAAATAGGACTGTGACGTTCACTTTCCCCAGTAAGAATTAAAATATCTTGTAATCCTGTTTTGGCAATATTTTTTAATTCCTCTTCAATGCCCGCCTCGTCTAATTTTGCTCGATGAATCTGATTTTTACAGTTAAATCCGCAATATACACAAAGATTATCGCAATAATTGGAAATATATAGCGGTGTAAAGAGATACACAGAGTTACCGAAATAGCGCGTTCGCACTGCTTTTGCTTTCTCTGCTAATTCCTCTAAAAAAGGCTCGGCTGCAGGAGATAATAAAATTTTCAATCCTTCTAAATCAATGGTATCTTCTTGCAACACACGGCGCACATCCGCAGCCGTATAGTGATCGTATGTATATTGTTCACGTTCTTGTAAAACAGTTTCTAAAATAGGACTGTCAATTTGATCCATATGGGGACGATACTTCCAACAGGGATCATCTATATGGTATCTGGTGGTACTAGGCATAACTATTCCTTTCCTTATATTCTCAATATAGCACTAAGGCAAATTTCATATGTCGCTCCTCAGCATCAATTCTTAGGTTCACTTACTCTTTCATAGATATATCTTACTCATATCGACTAGGTATCGGTACATAAGAAATATGGCTACTACTACCGTAAGAAACCTGTTAACGGAGAGGATGCCTCACCACCAACTTCTAACGTAGGTCCTAATTTAGATAAGTATGCCAATCGTCCTGCTTGTATAGCGAGTCCAAAGGCCTTCGCCATACCTCGAATATGTCCCGCTGAGGCTACCGCTGTATTTGCCATAATGGCGGTTACGCCCATTTCCATAGCCTCTGCTGCTTGGGATGGCGCACCAATACCAGCATCTACAATGATAGGTAAGTCAATTTCGTTCACTAAAATTTTAATGAATTCCTTCGTCTGTAATCCGCGATTAGATCCAATAGGGGCTGCCAATGGCATCACCGCAGCGGCTCCGGCATTGACCAAATCACGAGCCACTTCTAAATCTGGATACATATATGGCAATACGATAAATCCTTCTTTAGCCAACATCTCCGTAGCTTTTATGGTCTCACCATTGTGAGGCAACAAATACTTAGAATCTTTCATAATTTCTACTTTTACAAAATCTCCACAACCTGTCGCTCGGGATAGTCGCGCAATGCGCACCGCTTCTACTGCATCTCTGGCACCACTGGTGTTAGGAATTAAGATAGTATCCTTTGGAATGGCATCCAAAATATTTTCCACTTCGCCCCCTACTGCACGGCGTAGGGCCAAGGTAATCATTTCAGCCCCCGCTTCTTCTAGGACAGCCTCTATTAAATCGATAGAAAATTTACCCGATCCCAAGATAAATCGTGAATGCAATGTATGTCCTCCTAAGGTCCATGTATCTTGTGTTTCTATCTCTTTCACTGAAAGTGTCATAGGTTCCTCCTTAATCAATATCTTCTCCATGTAATAGTTGAATCACAGCATTTGCCATATGACCGGCACATACCATGACACGAGCCGCCGTAATCTTTCCGATAGAATCGATATCACTGACACCATCACCACATAGATACCAACGATGATGTCTCCGTTCACGGCGGATACCATTACTATCGCCCCAGCCAGCCATACCTGAGCAACCCACTAATAAAGGTTCTGTTGGATGGGTTAGAATAACTTCTGTCATCCACGCTTTTGTGACAGCTTTGTCCACCGCTTCTACAACCATGTCATAGCCATCGATTAACTCAGATAGTCTTTCTGGCGTGAGGCATTCATTATGAACAATGACTTCACAATTGGGATTCATCCGATTGAGGTGGTTTTTCATGGCCTCTACTTTCAATACGCCCACATCATTCACATCATAATATTGGCGGCCTAAATTGCTTTCATCCACCACGTCAAAGTCTACGATTTCCAATTGTCCAATTCCGGCACGGCATAATGCTACTGCCACATGGGAACCAACACCGCCAACACCGATGAGCAAAACTTTTTTATCTTCTAAGGATACCATTTAGCCACCTCCTACAAAGGTTACTACTTCCATTGTGTCTGCTGCACTTACACGGGTAGATTCCCAATCTGCTTTAGACAGAATCTTTCCATTATATTCCACGACAATGCGATCCATGCGAAATGCTAAGGCCCTTAGTACTTCTTGTACTGTTTGCCCCTCATAATTGTACGTTGCACCATTTACTTTCATCGTATCCTCCTAACTATAGACTATGCTATGAAAAATATATTAAACTAATCTCTTAAAAATCCCCAATTAGGTTTTCTCTACTACTGCGTAGTAAAAAAACAGCACGAAAAACCATACCCGTGGTGGTATGCCCCTTCATGCTGTAGCACTCTATCGTCTCACTATTCTGTTTCCCTTGTACATCCACGGTGATGCACCTCCAGCCTGTATCCTATGGGATATACCATCCTATGAAAGATACAAAAAAGGACATCCTCTTGGATGTCCTCGGTATGACGAATCAAACTTATCCTACGTTGGCATTATCCAAATCAGGTTATGGGTCAAAACTTTCGTTTACTCTCAGCCACTAGGCTCCCCAAAGTTCTCTTTCAGTATACGCTGATACGTTGCAATTTGCAAGCCTAAGTATCAACAAAATCTATCTTCTATGAACAACACATACTATTGTCATCTTAATAAACCATATTATCCTCTTCGCTTAGACACAGAAGCATAATTTTTAATCACTACAATCGGCGTCATTTGGCTATCATTGCCGAATGGATTGTCAATCAAAATCTGCGCAATTTGTTGTGGTTTTAACCCACGACTATGTCCCAAAATCGCTGCTCGTTTCAAATCATTCACGTCGGCAACACAAGCACCATAGGCTCCTGTGGCTTTCATGATAGCATCTGCTACTGCATGCGGTTGTTTTGGTCCATAGACGATGCATTTATCAAAAGGAGGCATAGTACCTGTCACATCATCTGTTAAAGATGCGGTACGTGCCATTTGATAGAACACACCAGATTTTTTAAATGCTTTTGCTACGGCTCCACAAAGGAATGCAAACATCATTTTCCATTCTCCTTCTTTATCCATAGCTGCTTGCATGCCATACACAGATGCCATAGAGCCATCTGGATGGATAAAGCGATTTAAAAATTTAGCTTGCCAAGATACTTTTAAATCTTCTGGGCGTGTAAACTCCCCTTGCGTGATAGCCACGACGGATTCTGCTACGCACACAATGTCCTCTGGTCCAATATACGGGCCTGCAAATTCTACGATAGCCTCTACGATGTCATCTTTGTTCGTTAAAATGCGCGTAGGGATTGGTAAAAGTTCTAATTCTGCCATGATGTACCTCCTATTTACGCATTGCTATTTCTAACTCTTCTGCCGTTAAAGTAATTCTAGTTTTTGAAATACGGTATGCCTCACGACCTACTACTTGATGGTAAATATCAATAGGCATATCTGGGAATCCCACTAAATCTTTACGAAT
>CAUUIH010000097.1:0-5268 GCA_963545165.1 uncultured Veillonella sp. | reverse complement strand
ATATATTTCTATCCACACCATTAAGAATACCAAATGGATTTAGAGTGCCACATCGGGTCCTAGGAATACAGATGAGTGTAGCATTATAAAAATCTGAATAAGTCATAGTCCCTAGTATTGCATAGATAACGGAATTCGTGTTATAATCTTTAGGAATAGTTTAGACGTTGAAAAGAGGTGTATATACATGAAAGAAGGAATTCATCCAAATTATGTGGAAGCAACTGTAACTTGCGGTTGTGGTAACACATTTAAAACTGGCTCTGTTAAAGGTGATCTTCGCGTGGACGTTTGCTCCAACTGCCATCCATTCTTCACAGGCCAACAACGTGCGGCTAAAGCTCGCGGTCGTATCGAACAATTTAACAAACGTTACGGCAAATAATTGCTTATACAAACTATACAAATTAAATGGCAGAGCTAAGGCTCTGCCTATATTTGTTTTACAGGAGGACCTATGACTGAGCAACGAGTAAAGAAATTTGTTGGTGGTCAAGCAGTGATTGAAGGAGTTATGATGCGTGGTCCGAAGATTATGGCCACTGCTTGTCGTAAACCGGATGGGACGATAACGGTAAAAGAAGAACCTACAACATCTATCCAAGACAAGTATCCTGTGTTAAAACTGCCTTTCTTACGTGGAACTGTAGCTTTGTTTGAATCCTTAGTGATTGGAATGAAAGCCTTATCGTTTTCCGCACAAGCTTCTGGAGAAGAAGAGGAAGAAGTAACGAACAAGGAAATCGCTACTACTATGGCTGTATCTGTGATCGTTGCAGCAGCATTATTTATTGCCTTGCCTACGTGGCTAGCAAAATTTATGCCTGGTGCCGGCTCAGATCATATGATATTGAATTTATATGAAGGAACCATTCGATTAGTTCTTTTTTTACTATATATTTTTGCTATCGGATTAACCCCAGATATTAAGCGTGTCTTTCAGTATCATGGGGCGGAGCATAAAACCATTCACACTTATGAAAATGATAGACCATTAACGGTAGAAGAAGTGCGAAACCATTCGAGATTACATGCTCGTTGTGGCACTAACTTTTTACTATTCGTTATGGTGGTGAGTATATTTGTATTTGCTTTTCTAGGTTGGCCAAACTTAGTGGAACGCATCGTTTCCAGGTTAGCCCTTATGCCTGTAGTAGCAGGTATTTCCTATGAGTTGATCCGATTCGCTGGACGCTCTCAAAACCCATTGGTAAAAGCTATGATCGCTCCAGGCCTTGTGTTGCAATACATGACAACCCGAGAACCAGAGGATGATCAAATTGAAGTGGCCATTCGTGCCTTAACATCAGTGCGTCCTAGTGAAGAAGATGCATACGAAGAAGAATAGAAAGGAGTCACCGTGTTAGTAGATAAACTACAAGTGATTGAAGATAAATTTTTAGACTTGGAACAACGCATTTCTGACCCAGATGTGATTGCACGCCAAGATGAATGGCGTAAACTGACTCGTCAACATGCGTCATTAACAGATACGGTAAATACATTCCGTCAATACAAACAAGTCTTAGCTGGTATTGAAGAAGCGTTGGAAGTATTGGGCGATAAAAGCCTTGATGAAGATTTCCGCGCTATGGCACAAGAAGAATTGAATGACTTAAAAGTTCGCCGTGATGAACTAGAGGCAGAATTACATATTTTGTTGCTACCGAAAGATCCTAATGATGATAAAAATATTATCGTCGAAATTCGTGGTGGCGCCGGCGGTGATGAAGCAGCTTTGTTTGCAGGGGATTTATTCCGTATGTTTACAAAATATGCAGAAACACAAGGCTGGAGATGTACTATCATCGATGCGAATGAGCCTGAATTAGGGGGCTTCAAAGAAGTAGTATTCTCCATCGAAGGTGACAGTGTATATTCTAAGTTAAAATTTGAAAGTGGCGTACATCGTGTACAACGTGTACCAGATACAGAATCTTCTGGACGTATTCATACGTCTACTGTAACTGTTGCAGTATTGCCAGAAGCTGAAGACATCGATATCGAAATCAATGAAAAAGATCTAGAAATTGATACATATCGTGCATCTGGTGCAGGCGGACAGCACATCAATAAAACGGAGTCTGCCGTTCGTATTACGCACAAACCATCTGGTATTGTCGTAGCTTGTCAGGACGAGCGTTCCCAGTTGAAAAACCGTGAAAAAGCGATGCGTGTATTGCGTGCTAAATTACAAGATAAAGCAGAGCAAGAAGCCACATCCGCTATGGCAGCAGACCGTAAAAGCCAAGTGGGTACAGGGGACCGTTCCGAGCGTATTCGTACTTACAACTATCCACAAGGTCGGGTCACAGATCATCGCATTAACTTAACTTTATACAAATTAAATGCTGTATTGAATGGGGACATGGATGAATTAATCCAAGCCTTGATTACAGCAGAACAAGCCGCTAAAATGCAAGAGGCAAATCAACATGGATAATGAGTTATGGACTATTAGTCGCATGCTCCAATGGACAGAGCAGTATTTTCGCTCCAAAGGCATAGAATCAAGCCGCTTGGATGGGGAAGTACTGCTTTCTCATAGCTTGGAATGCGACCGTATGTATTTATATGTGAACTTTGACCGTCCTTTGGACAAAGCTGAATTAGATGCGTATCGTCCTCTAGTAGTACAACGTGCGAAGGGGTATAGCGTAGCAGCCATTACAGGGCATAAAGAATTTATGGGGCTGGATTTTCATGTGAACGAACATGTGTTGATTCCCCGCCCGGATACAGAAACTTTAATTGAGGATATACTAGATCTTTATGATGTGGATACATCGCCACGCATTTTAGATGTATGTACAGGGCCTGGTACTATTTTGTTAAGTCTATTACATTATTTACCGAATGCTACTGGTATAGGCGTAGATATTTCCAACAAGGCTCTAACAGTAGCTGAGGACAATCGCATGTCTTTAGAGTTAACGGATGTTTCAAGGTTCTGTGAAAGTGATATCAAACAACTATTAGAACAGGTGAAAGAAGGCAGAGGCAGTGCATATCAGACATTACTATCTGTTACCGAAGACTTGTTTGGTCAGGACATAGCAACTCTAGAAGGTGCCTTCGATGTGCTAGTATCCAATCCGCCGTATATCACAACGGCAGAGATGAAAACATTGTCTCAAGAAATATTACATGAACCACATATTGCCCTCCATGGAGGAACTACGGGCTTAGAGTTTTACGTTCCTATCATTCGTGAAGGTTGGCGATTAGTGAAAGACGGTGGTTACCTTGCCATCGAAATTGGACAAGGCCAAGAAGAGGCAGTATCAAAACTAGCTAAAGAAGTAGGACACTATGGGGAGCCAGTGTACCAACGAGATATTGCTGGCATTATTCGTGAAGTGCGTTGGGAAGTACGACGTTCTGTATAAAATAATTTCGCTAAAGTGATATAATACTATATAAGAAAGGAGGTACGATATGGAAGCATTAGAACATATTGAAACACAGGTATTAACTGTAGATGATGTGGAATTAGCTGGAACGTTGCTTCGTGTAGGGGATTTGGTAGCCATACCTACGGAGACGGTGTATGGCTTAGGCGCTAATGGATTGGCTGCAGATGCGATGGATCGTATTTATGAGGCGAAAGGACGACCTTCAGATAATCCATTGATTTTACACGTATGTGACCAGTCTATGGTACATCGTTTGGTACGACATATCACTCCTTTAGAACAAATATTAATGGATACCTTTTGGCCGGGGCCATTGACCATTACTTTTGAAAAGTCAGCTTTAGTGCCTGAGCGCGCCACAGGTGGGCTTTCACGGGTGGCATTGCGATGTCCAGCTCATGAAGTATGTCGTGAGATGATACGCATGGCCGGCGTGCCCATTGCAGCGCCTAGTGCGAATCGGTCAGGTCGACCTAGTCCAACTACGGCAGAAGCAGTTCTGCATGATATGAAAGGTCGTATACATGCCGTGGTTGATGCAGGGCCCTGTAAAATTGGCGTAGAATCTACAGTGGTACAGGTAGAAGATGATACAGTGATTATCTTACGTCCCGGTGGTGTTACAAAAGAGATGCTTGAAATGGTAGCGGACCATGTGGTGTATGATATAGCATTGCATGACCCTACAGAGGCGCCCAAAGCACCGGGGATGAAATATCGTCATTATGCACCAGACATGCCTGTACAAGTCATGGTGGGTTCTTCAGAGGCTGTGGTGAAAGCTATACAATCCAATATCATAGAAGAAAGCTCTCTTACTATTGGATTATTTGTATCACAACAAACTTGGGATAGATTAATAGAGACATTAGGAGTACAATCTATAACTGTGGATGAAGATACACATAGGAGTTACTTAGCTTCATTAATGGTAGGTGCTGGGACGCAAGACATTGTTGCCATAATATACGGTGAAAGGGCGGAGCCTGTATCTTTGGCAAATCAATTGTATGAAGGACTGCTAACTTTCAACGAAAAAGATGTGGACTTACTGATTGTGGAAGGTTGCGAAAAGGAAGGACTTGGCGTAGCGGTTATGAACCGCTTGGAAAAAGCCAGTGGTGGTAATGTGAGTTATTTAGAGTAATGTATATATTGTTTTGTTAATAGACGAAATAGAATACGTTAACATATATTAAACGAGGTAAGTATGAATTTATTATTTGTTTGTACAGGGAATACCTGTCGTAGCCCCATGGGAGAAGGAATTGCCCGTGCTGTTGGACGTGACTTGGGTGTAGAAGTGATGAGCTTATCCACAGGTTTATTTTGTGTGCCAGGGGCTAAGGTAAGCAACGAAGCTGTGGTGGCAGTACGAGAATTAGTAGGTGAAGATATTAGCGAACACAGTTCTCGTCCGTTGAAAGTAGATTTTGTGAAAGCCGCAGATTACGTATTGGCAATGACGGAAGACCATAAAAAAATATTATTGCGCCAATTTCCTTTTGATAGTAAAAAAATAATGACCCTTGCTGAATTTGCTGGCGAAATAGGCGATGTAGAAGACCCATTTGGACAAGCTCAAGATGTATATACAAAAACAGCAAAACAGATTGTACAGTATATACAAAAAGGGATTGCATTACATAAGTAATCATAGTATAACGGATGTATTAGATAGAATAGATAGGATAGTGTATACAGAAACAATATATTTTCTTAGAACTTTATCTCAAGAATACAAATAAATTTGTTAATATACTATTTTATGGAGATGGTATTAAATGAAGGAGGACGAAATGAAAGTAGCAGTTGGTTGTGATCATGGTGGATTTCATTTGAAAGAGGCTAT
>CAUUIH010000096.1:0-5400 GCA_963545165.1 uncultured Veillonella sp. | reverse complement strand
AGCAACGGCCTTCTAAGCCGTGGGTCGGGGGTTCGAATCCCTCCTGGATCACCAAGTACAAAGGATTCTACTTGATGTAGGATCCTTTTTGTGTGGGAGGGATGCTAACGCTAAGACCTTCGCGTCGCCTGTGGCTCCTAAAGGTCTAAGCTTACCGCTATCCCTCCTGGATCACCAACGTTAGCACTTTGCTTCGGCAAGGTGCTTTTTCATTTGGAGGGCCCTTCGCTACGCTTCGGGGTGAATATCGTATCGACTAAGTGTGCGTCGTCGCTATGCTCCTAGCGCACTAAGTCGATTACGTATCCCTCCTGGATCACCAAGTACAAAGGGTTCTACATGATGTGGAATCCTTTTTGTGCTGGAGGGATGCTATCACTAAGTTCTCTGCGTCGCTACGATCCTAGAGAACTAAGATTGCCGCTATTCCAAGGAATCGAAGCACTAAGGATTCTGCGTCGTTATGCTCCTAGAATCCTAAGTTGCCTTCGTATCCCTCCTGGATCACCACTAACAAAGGATTCTATGTTTTTTAGAATCCTTTTTATGTTGGAGGGATCGACGCACTAAGGTCTCTGCGTCACTGCGTTCCTAGAGACCTAAGTTGCTTACGTATCCCTCCTGGATCACCACTAATAAAGGATTCTATATTTTCTAGAATCCTTTTATGTTGGAAACTATTAAAAATAGATTTACTATGTAAATACTTGGTAGTACAATAAAGATGACAGCTTTTAATAGGATGGTTGGCTTTTGTTCGCAATATAAAATGATTCTTGAAAGGATGTGAGATGGTGCAAGAAATATATTTCTATTTTGATGATTCTGGAGTGTTGCATCCATCTAATAATACAGGGATTTTTGTATATGCAGGATATGTATTTTTGAATAAATCTGATAAGGAATCTGCTAAACGTAAATATAGGAGCCTAGTTAAAAAAATTCAAATAAGTTTAAATATGGTGGATGAATTAAAAGCCTGTAAGCTTAAGAATAGTCATAAAAGAGCTTTGTATAATGTGATGAAAGTTTATGAATCGGTATCATTAGTTGTTAAAGTTAATCATGTATATAAAAGTATTTTGAGTCATGTTAAATCTATTTGTAGATATAAAGATTATATTTTGAAGTTGCTGATAAAGGAAAAGCTTAAAACATGTATTCAGTGCAATAAATTAGACAAGATGAAATCGGTTCGTATATATATCAATATAGATGAACAATTACGAGCTACAAATGGGGTATATAATTTAGAAGCGTCTATTTATGAAGAGTTAAAGCATGGTATTATTAACTATGATTATGGAAAGGTTCATAAACCTATATTTTATGGAGAGGTTGAGGTCATTGTAAAATATTGTGAATCAAAACATGATTATTTGATACAGGCATCAGATATTTTAGCAAACAGAATTTTTACATCGTACAGAGATGAAAAGATAGAATTAAGCAATATCGATAATCATAAAAGATTGATTTTTCCATAGGAATATGATATGCTGTCGGTACAGACAATTTGTACTGTTTACATCTAGGATGTGATATGTAATATATTAAGCGTGCTGTGTGTACGCCTACCTAGTTGGCAAAATAGCCCTGAGGGGCTTTTTTTGTTGCCCTTTTTCTTACACGTCGAAAAAGAAAGACTGCACCACACAACTTCACAAACTTTACAGTGGTTATGTTTGCTCAGGGGTATGGTGCGGTCTTTTGTGTTTACATGACTTAGGAGGTAAGAGCTGCCACAAGATTTCTACTCGCAACTGCGTTCCTTTGGGAAAGGGAACATCGTGCTCTTTTGTGTTTGCATCATTTAGCTAATATAGGCGCCACCAAATCTACTACGCTTAACTATATTCCCAAAGGGTGTAGTGACTCCAGCTACATACAAAGCCCCACTCCTCATGGTATAATACATACTACACAAGGAGGGTCTATGACGATACAAGATAGGATTATTGCCTACTGGAAAGGGCGTAGTGCTGATTTTGGAGCACTTCGTAAGAAAGAATTAACTTCAGATTTGGCGCCACGTTGGTTGCGAGAGATTACTCCGCATATTAAAAATCATCATCAACGAATTTTAGATTTAGGGACGGGTACAGGCTTTTTTGCCTTTTTGCTAGCTCAGCAAGGGTATTCGGTGACAGGTATTGATCTGACGGAAGACATGATTGCGGTGGCGAAGGAGCAAGCTGTGGAGCTCAAAGATTCTCTACGGGGGTCTGTGGACTTTCATTGTATGGATGCGACGAAATTAGCGTTTCCAGATGAGTCCTTTGATGTGATTTTAGCGAGGAATTTAACCTGGACATTGCCTGATGTGGAGTCCGCCTATAAGGAATGGTATCGTGTATTAGCTCCGAAAGGGGTGCTTATCAATATTGATGGTGATTATGGGGTAGAACTGAAAGTGCCTGTGGTGGCGCAGCACCACCTTCACGAAGGGGTATCTACGGATACGATGGAGGAATGTATTGCCATCACCGATGCCCTGTCGATTAGTCGCATGGATCGCCCTCATTGGGATGCGCATATGATCGGTAAAATAGGCTTTTCCCGAGTGTATATAGATATGTCGGTCAGTAGCCGCATTTATGATAAAGAAGATGAATTATATAATCCAGTGCCACTCTTTTCCATTGTGGCAAGGAAATAAGGAGTAAGTATGCAAACTTTTGAAACTTTCAAGGTAACAGAAAAAAATAAATTTGCTATGGCATCTGCCTTGGCAATGACTGATTTTACAAAGTGCTTTGAACCAGTAGTATTTCTGTTCGGCCAATCTGGTGTAGGTAAAACACATTTGTTGAAAGCCATGGAACAAGAGGCTGTAAAAGGAAATCCTAATCTTCGCGTTCGGTATGTGACGGGAGCGCAGTTCATGAAAGAATACAATGACAGTGTGACTTATGGCGAAGTGGCAGATTATATGGAAGAATATTGTAAGTTGCATTTATTATTAGTAGATGATGTACAAGACATTGTGTATAGTGATGATGAAGGGGCAAAGAAAATGTTTCTGCGCCTCGTAACTGGCATGAAAGCAAAAGCTCGTCGTATGGCGGTGACTTTCGATGATACATTTGACTCTGAAGATCGTTCTAATGAGCTGCAAAATGAACTGACTGACAGTGTTGTGGCTTTCATTGAATAAGATAGAAATCGGTTATTACTTCGTATAAAAAAGTCGTATAACCTATGAAAAAAGGCGGATTTCAATCTATAGAAATCCGCCTTAATATCTGTTATACTTGAGAAGAAGAGTTTCTATTGAGCGAGTGCTCAGGAGAGGAGAAAAGTATAATGGCTATTTCAGAAGAGGTACGGCAACGATTTGCAGGAGAGTTTGAAAAGTTCCAAGCAGGGATTGAAGGTTTCTTCAAGAAGGAAATCGCCCCAAAGGATTTCAAAGGTATTGGTGGAGGATTTGGTAGTTATGCGGAACGTGGGTTTGACAGTGCCATGTTACGTTTGCGTTTCATGGGCTCTCGTGTTCTTCCTTACCAAATGAAATTCCTAGTAGATTCGGTAAAAAAATATGATTTAAAACATGTACATTTCACAACAGGTCAATGTATTCAATTCCATAAATTACAAGGTGAACAAATCTTAGACTTGTATAAAGATTGCTTTGAACATGACATCTATAATCGTGGTACAGGTGGCGATAATTTGCGTAATGTAACGGCTAGTCCATTACATGGCGTACATCCTGAAGAGCCATTTGCAGTGACACCGTATTTGCAAGCAGTTAGCGAATATGCGGTGTCCTTAATTGGTACATTAGCATTGCCTCGTAAATATAAAATTGGTTTCTCCGTGGTAGACAATGAAGGCCATGCAAACTATAAAGATTTAGGATTCTTGGCAAAAGACAACGGCAAGTTTGATGTCTATGCTGGTGGCGGTATCGGCGGTGGCTCTGCCTTTGGTGTGTTGGTAGATGAAAATATAGAACCTAATGAAGTATTACATCATGTAGAAGGTATGATGCAGTTGTACCATGAATTAGGCGATTTTAAAAATCGTGGCAAAGCCCGTTCTCGTTTCATCGCGCAACGCTTAGGGGAAGAGGAGTTCCGTAAAGCGTACCATGAATATTTGGAAAAATCTAAAGCAGCTCATGATTTAACATTGTCTGTTGAACCATATGAAGTAAAAAAAGTAGGGACTACAACGCCTACTACGAAATTAGCAGAGCCACAAAAGCAAGAAGGCTTGTACTACATCCAATACAAACCACTAGTAGGTACACCACCAATTGATGTATTTGTAAAATTATTTGATTATGTAGGTGGCTTAGAAGAAACAGAAATCCGTATTTGCGGTGATGAATCTGTGTATATTGTGAATCTAACAGGTGAAGAAGCAGATGCAGTGGCAGCTATTATCGCTGATACTCATGCGAAAAACAAATTCGAGCACACAGTATCTTGCGTAGGTGCAACGATTTGTCAAATCGGTTTCCAAGATTCTTCTGGACTTGTGAAAGTCATTAAAGATACCTTAGAAGCAGAAGGATTGTCCACGGATCGTTTGCCACAATTGCATGTATCCGGTTGTCCATCTTCTTGCGGTACACACCAAGTGGGTACCCTTGGCTTCCATGGATTTACTAAAGTGGTAGAAGGAAAACCTCAACCAGCTTTCAAAGTGTTCATTAACGGTAATGGTGAATTAGAAGGTCCACGTATGTCTGATGAATTAGGTGTCATTACAGTAACGGATATTCCTAAGTTCTTTATCGACCTTGTAAAAGCGCTTGAAGAAGCAAAACAAGATTTTGATACCTGGAAAGATCAACAACCAGAAGCATTCCAAGCCGTACTCAATCACTATTTATAATGTATATAAAAACGTTCCTACTTAGGTAGGAGCGTTTTTATTTTGAGTGGGGATAGTTTCATCATTTCTATGGAGATAGATGGAGAGGGAGAACTGCGGATCAAAGTGGATAGATGATTGAAGAATTAGCATAGATACGGTATAATAAAATAGATATCTCAAGATTGAGAATGCAAACTGCATGGAGTATAGTCATGTTAGTTTTGTTCATAGAATTGTATATATAGGAGAGTCCAATGAAAAAAAGTACATTAGCCTTAGTAGGAGCTATGGCATTTGCCACAACCTTTGCAGTAGTACCACAAGCACATGCTGAAATCAATGAATATTCTAATTTAAATGATAAAACAGTGGTAGTGCGCCAACCTGGTCAATCCATGGTATTGTCCATGCGTGAAGTGGCAGGTATCTTTGTGGGCCGTTATGTGAAAGCAGCTGTTAGCTCTATTACGCTGGATCCATCAAAAGGTAATTACCAATACGTGGTGGTAGGGTATACACCAAAACAAAAAATTACTATTGATGTAGACGTAATCACTGGTAAAGTAGTGC
>CAUUIH010000095.1:0-5563 GCA_963545165.1 uncultured Veillonella sp. | reverse complement strand
AACCGACGATCTTCGCCGTGACAGGGCGACATGTTAACCGCTACACCACGGGGCCGTGTACTGAGTACTCATATACTATACCATAGGTATTACATCTTGGCAATACCTATGGACAATTTTATATATTCCTAAAATGCATAGAAATTCTTTTAATAGCAATTTGGTTTCCGATCTCGTAACACATTGATTTTAGAGCGAATATCTTTCACTATATCTACATCGATAGTAACTGTTTGTAGTTGCGGTGTTTCATCACATTCTAACAGTACTTCACCCCACGGATCTACCACCATGGAATGTCCTGCCATCGGTAATTTACCAATCATTCCACAACCATTGGCACTACAGAAAAACATTTGATTCTCTATAGCTCTTGCTTGATTCAATATGCGCCAATGATGCAATCGTAACAATGGCCACTGAGCAGGTAAAAAGAATAGTTCTATTCCTTGTAATGCAGATTTACGAATTAACTCAGGAAAGCGAATATCATAACATGTCGCACTGGAACAAAGCACCTCGTCCAATTCAAATTGATGAATCGTAGTACCACCTGTAAAATATTGATCCTCTTTAGCCGGACTAAATCCATGCATCTTATCGTAGGTAGATAGCAACTCTCCTTTACGGTTATATACATAGGTTCTATTGTAAATAGAGTCTCCATCTTTGACAGCTACTGACCCGCCGAAGATATTCACATGTTCCGATTGTGCCAACTCACGCAATAGAGATTGAGAGCGTTGACCTTCTACATCTGCCAATGCATGTAAGTCTGGGCCCGTCATAAATCCTGTATTCCAAGTTTCCGGCAACACAATGACATCAACACCTTGCTTAGCCATAGCTCGAACATTTTCTGTTAGGATTTCAAAATTTCTATCCACTTGTCCAATCTCTATCGCTAATTGAACAATGCCTAATCGCAACTCTTTCATAGTTCCTCCTAGATATGCCACGCCATATGATCTGTAAACTCATTCGGCTCTAATGGCAATGCATGGCGCCGTGGTACATAAGATTCTTTCGCAAATCGATCTACCTTTGGACGACGATAAATAATATGATCTGGTTCCGTTTCAAAAATGATGACATTCTTTGGTACATCTCGTTTGATGACCAAGTTACACCCTATTTTTGAACCTTTTCCCACCGTAATATCACCTAGTACCTTTGTGCCTGCTCCGATGAGTACGTCATCTTCTACCGTAGGATGTCGCTTTATCTTTCGTGAATCCATTCCACCAAGGGTGACCCCATGAAACAGCGTCACATTATCTCCTACAATTGCAGTTTCACCGATAACAACACCCATCCCATGGTCAATAAATAACCCTTTACCAATTTGAGCCCCTGGATGAATTTCTATACCTGTTACTCGTCGTGCATGTAAAGCCACTCGTCTAGCCAAGGTAAACCAGCCTTTTCGATACAGGCGGTGCGCAAAGAAATGCCAAAATAAAGCAGTAATATGAGGATATGTCCACACGACCATAAGCCAAGAGGTAGCGGCTGGATCAGATTGTAATACACGCTGTATATTGTATCGAATAGAATTCCATACCTCTCTCATAAATACCTCCCTATACAGAGATAGCATGGCCTAGACCATGCTATCTTGCGTATCACAATCGATTAAGAATGAATCCAATCTACGCTTTCAAATTGAATCATAGACAGATATTTTTCTACTCCGTCTGGAGCGACTACAACAACGTCCACATCTGGGAATTTACGGCCATATTGACGAGCCACTAAAATTGCCGCTGCTGAGGAAATACCAATGCCAATACCAGTTTCACGCATGAAGTTGCCTACTTCTTCAATGGCATCTTCATCAGTAACTGTTTGTACTTCATCCATCAAGGAAGAGTCAAAGTTTTCTGGAATAAATCCAGCTCCCAAGCCTTGGATTTTATGAACCCCACCAGTACCGCGAGAAATCACCGGAGATCCTTCTGGTTCTACGGCCACAGCCTTAATGTATGGATGTTGCTCTTTCAACGCTTTTGTTACGCCTGTGAAAGTACCACCTGTACCAATACCTGCTACGAAGACCCCTACATTCGGCACATCACGCAAAATTTCTTTTGCTGTTGTTTCATAATGAGCCGTTGGATTTGCTGGATTCACAAATTGACCTAATGTCACAGCATTTGGATAGTTATCAAGAATTTCTTGGGCTTTTCCAAGAGCACCTTTCATGCCTAATTCTTTTGGCGTCAAAATTAATTGCGCTCCATAGGCTTTAATCAATTCACGACGTTCTTTACTCATACTTTCAGGCATAATGATGATTGTTTTAATAGACAACATCGCACCTAGCATAGCCAAAGCAATACCGGTATTACCACTTGTAGCTTCCACAATGATCGTATCATTTTTAATTAGGCCTTTTTCTTTTGCATCTTGTAACATGCCAAGCACAGCACGGTCTTTTACGCTGCCACCAGCATTATATTTTTCTAATTTCACATATACATTAGTATCTGGGATTCGATACATTGGTGTATTTCCAATTAAGTCAATCGCATTTTTTACAACAGCCATAGTTATTCTCCTCTACTTAGACTTCATATATAAAATACTTAAATTTATTCCTATTGTATAGGTGGGATTTGATTTTGTCAACTATATTTTTCTCAAAATTTTAATTATTTTGATTGAAAGCCACCATGTCCCATACGAATACAATCTTCTTTTGTGATACGCACATCTGCTAGCAACCTCGGTGTAATCACATCGAAGGCACTTGGATTATTATATAGCACTCCGCCTGGCACACCTAATACTGGAGTATCATCTTCTAAGTACGCAATACATACCATGGAGCCTGGCAACACCGGTAAGCCATACGTAACTACCTCTTTAGCACGGCGTGCAATAGCACCTGGCGTTAAATCATCAGGATCTACACTCATGCCTCCAGTACAGAAAATAATCTCTGCCCCTTGCGCTTTTACATTATCGATGGCCTTCACAATGGTATCTGTATCATCTGGCACAATTTCATGTGCTACTAATTCTACACCATAGTCCGCTACACGCTCTTGGATAACCGCTGTGAAAGCATCTTGAATACGCCCTGCAAAGACTTCACTACCAGTCGTGACAATGCCCATTTTTTTACGCACAAATGGATGTACTTGCAAGATAGGCGCTTTGCCTTCACGTAATCGTTTTGCTTCCTCTAACTGCCACGCTTCTAATAACAGTGGAATGCATCGCATGCCCGCTACAGCTTGTCCCTCTTTGACAGGTGTTCCGTGTAATCTTGTAACAATAGTCAATTCCCCAATACCATTGATTTCGTGCAAACCTTCTACATCTACGGTCAATACACCATCATGATTCGCCAAGGCTTCAATCTTGCCTTGTTGCACTGGTGTAGGACTAATGGATGGATTGGCGCAGAAACGATATAATTCTTCTGCTACTTGTTCCTCGTGAACCAAATTATAATCGGATTCTTCCATCACATAAATATGTTCTTTTCCTAATTGCAACAGCAATGCTACATCTTCTTCACGGATGATATGCCCCCGCTTAAATGGTGTATCTTTTACTTCTCCAATGACGATGCGCACAATATCGTGGCAAAGCGCTTGTCCTACTGCATCTTTTACATGTATTTCTTTCATCGTATTAACCCCACATTCGTTTACCAATGGTGAAAGCTAGCCCGCATAGGCCATACCCAACTAATACCTGTCCACCCATGTAGAATAGCATATGCCACATTCCTTTTTCTTGTAGCATGTATCCTTCAAAGATAAAGGTAGAAAATGTTGTGAGCCCACCTAAAAAACCTGTAATACATAGCAGCTTAACCCAAGGTGACACATTAGGTTGCCCTTCAATATATGCCATACCTAAGCCAATCAACATGGCTCCTATGATATTCACTAATACTGTCCCCCAAGGGTACAGCACACCTTTTGTGACCATATACTGTCCAATGCCATACCGCGTCATGGCGCCAATCGCTCCACCAATAGCCACCGCTATATATACATTCATAATCAAACTCCTTTATTTCTTTATTATACACCACCCTAGGCAGATTATATACTAAAGCATAACTTCTTCTCTCTCGATTTATATATAACTTGTTATAATCATAAGCTATATTAACTACTTCTATAAAAAAGGAACTGCCTATGTCTAAGCAGTTCCTTTATATATATTAGTTTCCAGAATGTTTCATTAAATCTTGACCAGCTATACCAGGACGTGTCATTTCTTTTGGAGAAAGAATATGATCCATCTCTTCTTTCGTCAACAATCCTTGCTCTAGAATAATTTCTTTTACGCTACGATCAGTTTCCAACGCTTCTTTCGCCAAAGCAGAGGCATTTTCATAACCGATATGTGGCAACAAGGCAGTTACGATGCCAACAGAACGTTCTAACCAATATTCGCATTGTTCTTTGTCCACTTCAAGATCAATCAATAATTTATCTACAAATGTGTTTACCGCATTTTTTAAGTAGCACATGGAGTTGAACAAGTTATAAGCAATCACTGGCTCCATAACATTCAATTCAAATTGTCCATTTTCTACGCCTAGAGAAATTGTCAAATCATTGCCGATAACTTGGTAACAAGTTTGGTTCAACACTTCCGCAATAACTGGGTTCACTTTACCCGGCATGATGGAAGAGCCTGGTTGACGTGGAGGTAATTTTAACTCACCAATACCACAACGAGGACCAGATGCCATCAAACGGAAATCGTTTGCCATTTTTATCAATACTAAGGCTGTTACTTTCAAACCAGAAGAAATATCTGCAAACACATCTGTATTGTTAGTAGCATCTATTAGGTTATCCGCTGTAATGAATGGTTCACCTACAACACGGGATAGTTCATCTACAACAGCTTTGATATACGTAGGCTCAGCATTTAGGCCTGTACCTACAGCCGTAGCACCCATATTCACAGTATGTGCTTCTAACATAGCAGATTTAATACGACGAATACCTCGGCGCACACCAGATGCATAGGCACCCATTTCTTGACCTAATGTAATTGGCACCGCATCTTGTAAATGAGTACGACCCATTTTTAAAATTTCTTTGTACTCTTCTGCTTTTTTATCTAGCTCATCTGCTAAACGGCGAAGTGAAGCTAATAAAGGTTTACTTTTCATAATCGCACATACTTTGATAGCTGTTGGGAATGTATCATTTGTGGATTGCGCCATATTCACATGGTTATTCGGAGATACTATGTCGTATTGGCCTTTTTCATATCCTAAAATTTCCAAGGCACGGTTCGCCAATACTTCGTTCATATTCATATTGAAAGAAGTACCTGCCCCACCTTGAATAGGATCCACTGGGAATTGATCGTTGAAGTTACCACGTACTACCTCATCTGCAGCACGGCTGATAGCTTGCCCAATTTTTTCATCTAAACGGCCGGTACTCATATTTGCCAACGCACAGGCTTTTTTTACCATGGCCATCGCTTTTACGAAATCTAAGTCAATTTGCTTGCCTGTAATAAAAAAGTTTTCAATACCACGCAATGTTTGTACTCCATAGTACAACTCATCAGC
>CAUUIH010000094.1:0-5575 GCA_963545165.1 uncultured Veillonella sp. | reverse complement strand
AAACTGTACAAATGACGGTGATTTCCACAGTAGTAGCCGTTCTATTAGGAGTTCCTTTGGGTGTTATCCTAGTTATCACCAGTCGTGGACACATCATGCAAAATGAAGCGGTAAATAAAGTGTTGGGTGCTATTGTCAATGCAACACGTTCCATTCCGTTCATCATTTTGATGGTGGCCATCATTCCATTTACTCGCTTAGTGGCAGGTACTTCCATCGGTACTACGGCAGCCTGTGTACCATTGACCTTAGCGGCCATTCCATTCTTGGCACGCTTAGTAGAAACAGCCATCAAAGAAGTAAATGGCGGTGTCATCGAGGCAGCTCAATCCATGGGGGCGACACCGTTACAAATTATTTGGAAAGTATTGTTACCAGAAGCATTACCAACATTAATCGATAACATTACAGTGTTAATCGTTAACTTAATTAGCTACTCTGCTATGGCAGGTGCTATTGGTGGTGGCGGTCTTGGGGATATTGCGATTCGTTATGGATACCAACGTTTCCAAGGTGATGTGATGTTAGCCACTATCGTTATTTTAATTGTCTTAGTTCAAGTTATTCAAAGTTTAGGTGACTATTTATCTCGCAAGGTAAATAAAAAATAAAGGAGATAGTATGAAACGTATTTTAGTCGGCTTATTAGCCATTGCATCTTTAGTGTTATTATTAGCAGGATGTGGTAAAGAAGAAGCAAAACCTGCAGCAGATGCTCCTATCAAAGTAGGTGTTACAGCAGGTCCGCATGCAAAAGTTATGGAATTTGTAAAACAAGAGGCGGCAAAACAAGGATTAAACATTGAAGTGGTTGAGTTCAGCGATTATATCCAACCAAACATTGCGTTGGACCAAAAAGAATTAAATGTAAACTCTTACCAACATCAACCATTCTTAGATAACATGGTAAAAGATAAAGGCTTAAAACTTCAATCCATTGGTAAAACGATCTTGTTGCCAATGGGCATTTATTCCAACAAATACAAAGATTTAAAAGACGTACCGAATGGTGCAACAGTAGCGATTCCAAATGACCCAACAAATGGCGGTCGTGCCTTGTTATTGTTACAACAAGCTGGTTTAATTACATTAAAAGATGGAGGTAGTGTTAAATCATCTGTGGCAGACATTACTGGAAATCCTAAAAACTTAGAAATCCGTGAATTAGAAGCCGCACAAATTGCTCGTTCTTTGAACGATGTAGACGTAGCAGCAGTTAACACAAACTATGCAATTCCTGCAGGTTTGAATCCGCAAAAAGATGCGGTTGTAGTGGAAAGCACAGACTCTCCGTATGCTAACGTAATGGCTGTTCGTACAGAAGATGTAAACAATGAAACATATAAAAAATTATTGTCCATTTACCAATCTGAACCAGTACGTAAATTCATTCAAGAAGAATTCAAAGGATCTATTATCCCAGCATTCTAAGTGAATGGAAATAATAAACAATCATAGAACAGAGGTTAGTTGATGAACTATCATCGACGGCCTCTGTTTTTTGTATAAGATGATGAAATTATGATATATGTATAGTATTTCCTATGGTATAATGGTAGTGAAGTAAAGTACATTCCGAATAGAATGATAAAGGAGTAGAAGATTGAATCAAAAGCTTAAGAATCCAATGCACGACCAATTATTTAAGGCTGTATTGTCATTGGAAACACTAGAAGAATGTTATGAATTTTTTGAAGATATTTGTACCATCGGAGAGTTGAAATCTATCTCTCAACGTTTAGAAGTAGCGCGGCTATTAAAAGCAGGTACAGGGTATGAGCAAATTGTAGAAGTAACAGGAGCTAGTACGGCTACGATAAGCCGTGTGAAACGGTGCTTAAATTACGGCGCCGATGGATATAATAAAATTTTACCTCGCATTGAAGGCTAGAAGAGATAAAAAGACATCAAAGTGATGTACATAAGAGAGGAGGGCTCATAGTATGGAAGGCGATTTACTCATAGGTATTATACTATTTTTTGCAGGAGCCCTAGCAGGCTTTATTGATTCCATTGTGGGTGGAGGAGGGCTGATTTCGTTACCAGCTTTGATGCTGACGAATATGCCTGTAGCCATGTGCTTAGGGACCAATAAATTATCTAGTGTCTTTGGATCTGGCACAGCCATGATTAATTTCGCCAGAAACAAACTGGTAGATTGGGCATTTGTAAAATACATTATGCCATTCACTCTGCTTATCTCCATGGTAGGCGCCTATATAGCAGTGTATGTGCCAGGCACATTTTTAAAGCCCCTTATTATAGTATTATTGCTAGCGGTATTCATTGTGGTACTTACTAAAAAAGATTGGGGTGCCATCGCACAAGTAGAACGTAAATCAGGATGGAAATTACTAGCATATATAGCAGTAGCCATTATTATTGGCTTATATGATGGATTTCTAGGCCCTGGTACTGGAATGTTTTTAATATTCTATTTCTTGTTTATGGGCTATGATTTCTTAGGGGCATCGGGAAATGCCAAAGTGCTGAACACAGTGAGTAACTTTGGATCTTTACTAGTGTTTATCTATATGGATCAAGTAAATTATGGCTATGGCTTGGCTGTGGCAGCAGGACAAATTATTGGGGCTACTACGGGGTCAAAATTAGCCATGGTGAAAGGTGCAGGACTTGTGCGATTTTTATTTATCGCCATGTCTCTGACGATGTTAATGAAATTGTCCTATGACTATTTACTTTCACAGGGAATTATATAGTAGGAGTGATTATGCAAAAGTTTAGTGATAATCAAGTGGCATTAATTAGCGGTGGCACATCGGGCATCGGTTTTGCTACTGCAGAATTATTGTTAAAGCAAGGCTGGTGTGTTGTCATCAATGGTCGCAATGAATGGGATGGACAAGAAGCGGTGGTGAAATTGCGTCGTATTTCCTCAAAAGTACGATTTGTACAAGGCGATGTAAGCAAGGTGATGAATTGCCGCCGTATTGTAGAAGATACGATTCGCTTATTTGGCAATTTAAATGCCTTGGTAACGGCAGCTGGCTATTATGAAGAGCGACTATTGGAAGATGTGGATGAGCAAAATTTTGATGAAATGTTTGGGACCAATGTAAAAGGCACTGTCTTTTTATGCCAAGCAGCAGCGCCGTATTTGAAACAAGTTCATGGTAGCATCGTGACTATCTCTAGTGATGCAGGGCTACAAGGTAACGTGGCGTGCACTGTGTACGGTGCATCCAAAGGGGCTGTGGTGAGCTTTACGAAATCACTATCACTAGAAATGGCACCCCATCGTGTTCGGGTGAATTGTGTATGCCCAGGAGATGTAGATACGTCATTAGTGGCGAAACAATTAGCCAATGAACCATCTGGTGATATTGTGAAAGCCAAGGAAGAAATGGCACTTCACTATCCATTAGGGCGTATCGCTCAGCCGCGAGAAGTGGGAGAAGTTATCGCCTTTCTTATCAGTGAGAAAGCATCTTTTGTGACCGGAGCGGCATGGACCGTAGATGGTGGATTAACAAGTTGGTAATTCATAAGGAAATTTGATACAATAGGGGTAATAAGTACATTGACACTTAAATGTTTTGTGGTAAGTATAGGAGACAAATATGGAACAGTTGGAATACAATAATGAAACACTTGCTCAAGCAACGAATGTACAAGAAGAAGTAGAAATGATTTGCCGTTGGGCAGCAGCTCGTGCAGCTGGCATCGCGGCATTACCAAAATTTAATTATGCAGGCTTGTTGGCTAATGATGTGTACATGGTATCCCGCATCGCTCAAGTCTATGGTGTGTGTCCTGCCAAAGAAGGCATTACAGGATTTTTAGTAGGTCTTGGTGGTAGCGCTGTAGCAGCTTTAGTGTGCACGATTGTACCAACCATCGTCCTTCGTGTTCCTGTGGCGGCGGCGATTACCTATGGTGTTGGTAAAATGGCAGCCAAATGGATTGAAGATGGCATGCCAACATGCCCTAACTTTGAAGAATATCGCCAACGCTTAGTAGATATTTACGAATACAACAAAGAAACAGTGATTACATTGGCGAATACACCACTTCGTGATAAACCATTGGGTAATGAAAATGTAGACTTCTTAGAAGGTGTAGAGGTATCTGGTAATGATTACTTAGCCAGTGCCAAAGGCTTTGCAGGTTCCTTCGTAGGTGCTGATGTATTAGCTAATATTGGGGCTGTGAAAGATTTGGCAGTAGGAGCTGTCTCTATTTTAGCGGCTACAGTACAGGATGCATTAGAAAAAAGTGGTAACGAAGAACTATTAGATAATGCCCGTCATGCTGCAAAAGGCGTAGGCTCTTTGCTTAAAATTTTAGCCACAGAAGCATTATCTTTGACAGGTGCTGTAGCAGGTACATCCGCAGCCAAAGCGAGCGTATATACGCAAGCAGCTTATGAAAAGGCAGATACGGTGCGACAAACAATAAATGATTCTTTACAAACTAAAGTAGAACCAGTGGTGGAAAAAGCAACAGCTGTGATGCAGGATGTTAAAGAAGTGGTAGAGCCGAAATTACAACAAGTAAAAGAGGCAGTAGAGCCAAGACTACAACAAGTAGAAGAAAAAGCGTCTGAATTGACGGCGAAAGCAATTGACCAAGCGCAAGAAACAATGCAAGACATTCGTGAAAAAGCCGTGGTTGTAAAAGAAACAGCTGTAGAATTAGCGGAACAAACAAAAGAAAAAGCTATTGATTTGACAGAGCAAGCTAAAGACAAATTCAAACACTAATCAGAGAGGTCATCATTATGAATATCTTACAAATCCTTAAGTATGGAAAAACATTTACATCTGATGCCTTTATGTCTACTGTAAATCGCATGGGCCGTAATATTATGTTTGCACGAAAAGCAGTTATGTTATATTATTGTTTACGTGATGAAGACACACCAAAATTTGTGAAAGCTGTTATTGCAGGGGCTTTGGGATATTTGATTTTACCGATCGACTTTATTCCAGATAGTGTACCAGGCCTTGGCTGGGTAGATGATGTAGCTATTTTAGCTATTGCTATGAAAGTAGCCAATCGTTATATCAAGGCTTCTCATAAAGAACAAGCACAAAAATTTGTGCCAATCGGATCAATTGATTAAGTAGTAGAAGGGGCTCCTTGGAGCCTCTTATTGCATAGGAAAGGTAGTATACGATGATTTCTACATCATTACGTGTCCGCTTTTATGAAACGGACATGATGGAGATTGCCCATCATACAAATCATCTGCGATGGTTTGAAATGGGAAGAATTGAATATTTCCGCCGTTGTGGCATTAGTCTGTGGGACATGATGCAAGAGGGGATTGTCTTTCCTATCACAAAAGTGAGCTGTGAGTATAAGGAAGTAGCGCGTTTTGACGATGTATTGCGGGTGGAATTAACAGTGGCCTCTTTGTCGCGGGCTCAATGTACTTTCACATATCGCATTGTCCGCGAAAGCGATGGAGCACTCATCTGTACTGGGGAAACACAAAATGTATTTACCGCTAAAGAAACGGGCAAAATTATTCGTTTACCAGATGTATTTTTCAAACCCATGAAAGCCGTAGCAGAGGAGGAGTAGGGAATGACGCCCATACAGAAGGAAT
>CAUUIH010000093.1:0-5579 GCA_963545165.1 uncultured Veillonella sp. | reverse complement strand
GATATTGCAAACAAGGTCGTTCTACTTTCATACTTTTACAAGTACGTAACGGATAATAGGACCGCAAGATGCGAAGTACATGATGTACCGCAGTGACATCTGTGAAAGGCCCAAAATACTTCGCTCCATCTCGTTCTAAACGACGAGTCATGAAGAGTCTAGGAAAGTCCTCTTGCACAGTAACTTTCACGTAAGGATATGTCTTATCGTCACGAAGCATAATATTGTATTTTGGATGATGTTCCTTAATTAAGGTCGCCTCAAGGATTAGTGCTTCCATTTCTGTTTTCGTTTGGATTGTTTCCACATCCCAAGCACGGCGCATCATGGCGGTCACTTTCACGGAGCGATTCACATCCTGCTGCACGTAAGACCGCACTCGATTGCGCAAGTTGATGGCCTTCCCTACATAGATGATACGCTGGTACTTATCACGCCACAAATAGACCCCTGGCGTAGTGGGCAGATGGCTCACCTTTTCCAGTATATACGCTTGTTGTTCCCTATCACCCATCATCATATCTTGTTGACGAGATGGCTGAAAGTTCACTTCTTCTGCTTGTAATTGTCTGTCGATGGGATTCATGGTGTGTCCTCAGTAATCAACGGATGTTGTTCCATATAGGTCCTAGTTTTCTCTAGTACAGGGCCTAAGAATTTTCCCGTGTAACTTTCAGGTAAAGCAGCAATCTCCTCAGGTGTGCCAGTGCCTACGATGGTACCACCACGGAAACCACCCTCTGGACCTAAGTCGATAATGTGGTCCGCCGTTTTGATGACATCTAAATTGTGCTCGATGACCACCACTGTATCGCCACCATCTGTGAGTTTTTGTAACACCTCTAGCAATTTACGGATATCTTCCACATGAAGACCCGTAGTCGGTTCATCCAGGATATATAAAGTTTTCCCTGTGCTACGACGAGCTAATTCTGTGGCTAGTTTTACACGTTGCGCTTCCCCTCCAGATAAGGTGGTTGCCGCTTGTCCTAAGCGAATGTACCCTAGTCCAACCTCTTGTAAAGTTACTAATTTACGGTGAATTTTCGGGATGGCACTAAAGAAATCTACTGCTTCATCGACAACCATATCCAATACATCGGCAATGCTTTTCCCTTTGTATTTCACTTCCATAGTCTCCCGATTGTATCGTGCTCCCTTACACACCTCGCATGGCACATACACATCTGGCAAGAAATGCATTTCAATTTTAATGATACCATCGCCACGACACGCTTCACAGCGACCACCTTTTACGTTAAAGCTGAATCGTCCTGCTTTGTAGCCTCGAATCTTCGCCTCATTGGTTTGGCTGTATAACTCACGGATCGCATCGAACACCCCCGTATAAGTGGCTGGATTGGAACGTGGAGTCCGACCAATTGGACTTTGGTCAATATTGATGATTTTATCCACATACTCTAAGCCACGAATCTCCTTATGGGCGCCCACCTTATGGTGACTTCTATACAGTGCATTGGCTACGCCTTTATATAAGATTTCGTTAATCAATGTAGATTTACCAGATCCACTGACACCTGTTACCACAGTAAACAAGCCAATAGGGAATTTTACATTCACCTGTTTCAAGTTGTTCTCTTTAGCCCCGCGGATTTCTAGGCACGCTTTCGTCGGTTTTCTTCGTTCTTTTGGTAATGGAATATATTTTTGACCACTTAAATATTGACCTGTAATAGACTCTTTTACAGCCATTACCTCTGGCACTGTCCCTTGCGCTACGATTTGACCACCATGCTCGCCCGCAGCAGGTCCAATATCTACCAAATAGTCTGCTGCCATCATCGTATCTTCATCGTGCTCTACCACTAGTAAGGTATTGCCTAAATCTCGTAACCCTTTCAGCGTTTCAATTAAGCGATCATTATCTCGCTGATGCAGACCGATAGACGGTTCATCTAAGATATACAAGACCCCAACGAGGCCAGACCCAATTTGTGTAGCCAATCGAATACGCTGTGCTTCCCCACCGGATAAGGTGCCCGCACTGCGGTTCATGGTCAAATAATCTAAGCCCACATTATTTAGGAATCCTAATCGGGCATTGATTTCTTTCAAAATTTGAGCCCCTATGAAAGCCTCTCGTTCCGTCAACTGTAGATTGCCAAAATAGTCCACCGCTTCACTAATGGTTAGCTGTGTCACTTCATCTATGTTTTTCTCACCTACACGGATGGCAAGAGATTCTGGTTTCAAACGAGCTCCCTTACAAGCTGTACATGGTTTGATAGACATATAGGATTCAAATTCTTCCCGCATGCTATCTGTGGTAGCCTCTGCATGACGTCGTTTCACCATCGGCAAAATCCCTTCATATTCAGTGTGGAATGTTTTGACTTCACCACGCATATTTTCGTAGTCAAAAGTCACCTTCTCAGTGCTACCATATAGCACTTCTTTTTGTAAGGCTGAAGGAAGTTCCTCAAAATTTGCATCTAATGTATAGCCATGAACTTTCAACAATCCTTCTAGTTGGCGCATGAACCAAGCATTGGGATTAGAGCTCAACGGCGCTACCGCACCATCGGCAAAGGAGACTGTAGGATCTGGAATCACTCGATCCTCATCTACCTCCATAGTGCTACCTAAGCCCAAACAAGATGGACACGCCCCAAAAGGACTATTGAAAGAGAACATACGAGGTTCAATTTCTGGCAATGAAATATGACCATTTGGACAGGTAAAATGAACACTAAATTGATGGGCTGGACCATCTACCTCTTGGATAATGACAAATCCTTCTCCATGATGAATAGCCGTTTCTAAGGAGTCCGTCAATCGGCTTTCTAAGCCTTCCTTGATAACTAGACGGTCTACGACGATCTCAATAGTATGCTTTTTATTTTTATCTAAAGCAATTTCTTCCTCAAAGGTATGTATCTCGCCATTGATGCGCACACGGGCAAATCCATTTTTACGAATTTGTTCCAACACTTTTTCATGGCGTCCTTTTTTCCCTCGTACCACTGGAGCCATTACCATAATTTTTGTACGTTCTGGCAATTTCATAACCAAATCCGTAATCTGCTCGATCGTCTGTTGAGCAATCTCTTCTCCACAAGTTGGGCAATACGCACGACCAATACGAGCAAATAATAATCGCAAATAGTCATAAATTTCTGTCACTGTTCCCACTGTGGAGCGAGGGTTACGACTCGTCGTCTTTTGGTCGATGGATATGGCCGGTGAAAGCCCTTCAATGTAATCTACATCTGGTTTGTCCATTTGCCCTAAGAACTGGCGAGCATAGGCAGATAAGGACTCCACATATCTGCGTTGTCCTTCTGCATAAATCGTATCAAAGGCTAAGGAAGACTTACCAGATCCGCTTAATCCTGTTAATACGATGAATTGATTTCTTGGTAAAGCCACGTCAATGTTCTTCAAGTTATGTTGACGGGCCCCTTTTATAATTAATTGATCTTTCAAAATATCTCCTATTCTTCGTTCATGTCTGACCATAACTGGCGCAATCTTCCGAGTTCATCACGCAATTCTGCAGCTCGTTCAAATTCTAATTGTTTTGCCGCTGCTTTCATGAGGCGCGTCGTCTCTTCAATGGCATTAAACACATCTTCTTTCGTTTCATATTGGGATTTTGGTGAAAGTGTTTGCCCCGTTTCTGCCAACACTTCTGTCGGTGCTGTACTATCATAGACCACAGGAGTATCTGTTTTCGATTTGCGACCTTTCTTAGCGGTAGAAACTTCTCCTTCTACTTTGGTTAACTCTATTAAGTCTTTCACTTCCTTGCGCACTGTACGTGGTGTAATACCATGTTCTGTGTTATAAGACTCTTGCAAGGCACGACGACGTTCTGTTTCATCCATAGCACGTTGCATGGAACCCGTAATGCGGTCTGCGTACATAATAACTTTCCCTTTTTCATTACGAGCCGCACGGCCTATGGTCTGAATCAAGGACGTATCACTGCGCAAGAAACCTTCCTTATCTGCATCGAGAATAGCCACCAAAGACACTTCTGGCATGTCTAAGCCTTCCCGCAGCAAGTTAATCCCTACGAGAACGTCAAAGACACCAGCACGCAAATCACGGATAATATCGGCACGCTCAATAGTAGCAATATCGGAATGTAAATAGCGTACACGAATACCCATCTCTTTCAGGTAATTCGTTAAATCTTCTGCCATTTTTTTCGTCAATGTAGTGACCAACACCCGTTCATCAGATTTCGCTCGGTCTTTAATTTCCCCTAGTAAATCATCCATCTGCCCTTTGATAGAACGAATTTCGATGATAGGGTCTAATAAGCCGGTAGGTCGTATGATTTGTTCTGCCACATTGGTTTGTACTTCCATTTCATAGGGACCTGGTGTGGCGGATACATAGACGATTTGGTTGATTCTCTCTACAAACTCTTCAAATTTTAACGGTCGATTATCCGCTGCTGATGGCAAGCGGAATCCGTAATCAATCAAATTATGTTTCCGTGCTTGGTCACCATTATACATGGCACGAATTTGTGGCAACGTCACATGGGACTCGTCGATGATAATAAGAAAATCATCTGTAAAATAGTCGATAAGGGTCATTGGGGCTTCCCCCGGTTGACGGTTGGACAACAGACGGGAGTAGTTTTCTATGCCTGAACAATAGCCCATTTCTTGCATCATTTCAATATCATATCGTGTGCGTTGCTCCAATCGTTGGGCTTCCAAAAGACGTCCATTTTCATTAAAGTAAGCCAACCGCTCAGCCAACTCTGCTTCTATGCGTCCGATAGCTAGGTCTAACTTTTCTTTTGTCGTTACATAGTGAGAGGCTGGATAGATAGCCACATGCTTACGCTCTACAATTACATCCCCTGTAAGCACATCGATTTCTACTAAGCGATCGATTTCATCGCCAAACATTTCTACACGAATCGCCCTTTCACTAGTACCAGCAGGGAAAATTTCCAATGTATCCCCTTGTACTCGGAAAGTGCCTCGCACAAAATTCATATCATTTCGTGTGTATTGGATGGATACCAATTTACGAAGAATATCATCCCGGCTATATTCCTGTCCTTGTCGCAAGGATACACAAAGCGTACTATAGTCCTCTGGATCCCCTAAGCCGTAGATACAGCTAACGGATGCAACGATGACTACATCTCTGCGCTCAAATAAATTCATTGTCGCCGAGTGGCGCAACTTGTCGATTTCCTCATTGATGGACGCATCTTTTTCAATATATGTATCTGTGGAGGCAATGTACGCCTCTGGTTGATAATAATCATAATAAGACACAAAGTATTCCACTGCATTTTTAGGGAAAAAACTTTTGAACTCGCTCGCCAATTGGGCTGCCAATGTTTTATTGTGGGCGATGATCAAGGTCGGCTTTTGTACGGCTTCGATGAGTTTCGCCATCGTATACGTTTTTCCCGTGCCTGTAGCACCTAGTAATACCTGTGCCCATTCCCCTCGTTCGATGCCCTCTGCCAAGGACTGGATAGCCTTCGGTTGGTCTCCCATAGGGGAGTATGGAGCCTCTACTTGAAAGGGTATGCCTTCTTCAGGAAAATGATGCAATCCGCTCATAGTCCCTCCTTATAT
>CAUUIH010000092.1:0-5701 GCA_963545165.1 uncultured Veillonella sp. | reverse complement strand
CTACTCTTCCCTACAGTTGACCTAAAGAACTCTATCAACAAATACCATGAACATCTTAGCGATGGCCATGGTATTTTTTCTTTCCCTATCACAACATGCAAAAAGAGACCGGTCAGATAGTACCTATCTAACCAGTCTCTTTTCTTATGTTGCAATCCTACCATTACAACTCATTATGCTTGTTCTTTACCAACATGTTCAAAGCTTGCTTGTTCCATTGCTTCTACTTCTTCATCAGTCAATGGATTTTCAATTAACTCTGTCAGACGTTCTGCAGACACTTCATTTTCCCAACGGCCTACAACAGCTGCTGCTAAACAGTTACCAGACAAGTTACATACAGTACGTGCCATATCTAGGATACGGTCTACACCAAGAATTAATGCTAACCCTTCTACTGGCAACCCAAAGGCTGCTGCCGTTCCGGCAATAACGATCAAGGATGCTCCTGGTACAGCGGCAATCCCTTTCGTGGATAACATCAATGTTAAGACCATCAACAATTGTTGTTCTAATGGGAATGGTATACCATACACTTGAGAAATAAATACCACTGCCAAGGAGGAGTACAATGTGGATCCATCCAAGTTAAATGTATATCCCAAAGGCAATACAAAACTTACGATTTGGTTAGGAATCCCCACCTTTTTCAATTTTTCCATAGCAATTGGTAAGGCCGCTTCAGATGCTGCTGTAGAGAATGCCAACACGATTGGCTCTTTCAACACTTTACCTAGTTTAAACAAGTTTACTTTTGTAAAGAAAGAACCGATAGCAATGACAATGATTAAGAATAACGCCAAACCACCGTATAATGTGAATACTAACTTCATCAACGGTACTAACATGCCTAAGCCAAAGTTACCTACTGTGTATGCAATGGCACCAAAGATACCGATAGGAGACACATACATCACATAGTGCGTCACTTTAAACATAATATGAGCCAAGTCTTTGGAAAGTTCAACAATTTGTCTCCCTTCTTTACCAATACTTGCTGCTGCAATGGCAAACATACAGCTAAAGAAGATAATTTGTAACATATCGCCACGAGCCATCGCATCTACGATATTCGTTGGAATGATATTCACCAACATTTGGATATGGTCCATCTCACCTTTTGCAGCGGCTTTGTTAGCAATATCTACGGCATTACCCGTAGCTGTCAAGTTCACGCCTACACCTGGTTCAAATACATTTACCACGAATAAACCAACAAATAATGCTAATGTCGTAGCAATTTCAAACCATAAAATCGCTTTACCACCTAAACGGCCTAACTTTTTAAAGTCCCCTGTACCAGCGATACCCATGACTAGGGAACTGAAAATCAATGGTACTACGATCATTTTAATCATACGAATAAATACATCGCCCAATGGTTTCAATTGTTTTGCAAAATCTGGGGCTACGGAACCTACTAGTACGCCCGCTAATAAGCCAATGACAATCCAGCCAGATAAGCCAAGTCTTTTTAATACTGCCATAGAATCTCCTTTTTCATAAATACTACCCTTTAAAGTCCATACAAAAAGAGGCACAGGGTACATGTACAATGTGTCTCTTTGTAGACCTTACTTATAAAATTCTATAGAATTATTATAACAGATTTTATCGAATCCTACAAGATTAGTTCCGATAAGATAAGGTATTTATTCACTTTTTTGTTTCTTTATTCTATTTATCGACTAAAAGGGAACACTTTCACTAATGTTCCTACTTCTAAACAATCACTATTACCTGGGATTTTAATCAAACCATTGGCTACAGATAAGGCTTTTAGCCCGCCCGATGTCATTCCTAAGTTTGGATATGCCCAACAAGAACCCGCTTCATACATAATCTGTCCTTGATAATAGCGGTCTAGAGGGTGCTTTCTAGTTACCACTTCGCCTAGGTGACATTCTATCCAGCTAGTCATAACTGTCCGTCCAGACAAGCGTTCTAACACTGGCAACACTAATAAATAGAATTGATTCATCGCCGCCGTAGGGTTGCCGGATAAGCCCATGCACCATGTAGTATGCTTCTCAGTGGTAATAATACCGCCAAAAGAGGCAGCCCCTGGACGCATATGCAATCGTCGATACAAGGTAGTAGCCCCTAGTCGTTCATACAATTCAGGCATCGTATCATAGTCCCCAACAGATACACCACCGGTACTGATAACCATGTCTACCGGCTCCAACGTATCTAACATATGTTGTACGGTAGCAATATTATCCTCTATAGTTCCTGGCGCATCTGACAAATGGGCTACTCCCACCACATCAACACCTAAGGCATGCAATGTGCCTTCTAGTAAATATCGATTGGAGTTATAAATATGCCCTTCTAGAAGTGGCTCCGTTGGATCTTGTACTTCACGACCTGTAGTTAACACAATCACTCTCGGTTTACGATATACAGGGACTTCGCTATAGCCCTGCCCTGCCAAAATACCTACTTGTTCTGCTTCTAGCACAGTACCCGCAGGTAATAATTCTTGACCAGTTTGTATGTCTTCCCCTTCGGCGATAATATGTTGACCCACTTCGATTCGACTAGGCACCGTTACTATTGTCTCATTCACCCAAGTTAAGGCCTCTTTGACGACTACCGTATCTGCCGTACTTGGTACCATGGCTCCAGTCATAATGTGAATCCCTTCACCAGGTGCTAATGTCCCCTGAAAGACCTCCCCTGCTCCAATGGTATCTAGCATGCGATAGGTTCTTGTATCTGGTGTATATCGAATCGCAATGCCATCCATGGCAGACTTTCTAAAAGGAGGGTAGTTCATCTGTGCCAAAGCCGTTGTCCCTAGTACTCTGCCATAGGACTGTCCAATAGGCACCGATTCTATCTCTACCCTATACTCACTATGTATAAAAGGAGCTTCCACTAGTTGCAAGCCTTCTTCTACCGTTACTACTTGCATTATAACAACTCCTTTACAATCCAATCTGCTAAACGTTCCATATCTTCTTCACTGAAACTGAATTGTTCGCAGATTGTATTTCCTTCTAATCTGTCTTCAATATCTGTAACAACTGCTACAATCTCTTCTAATTGTGGTAGCCGCGTTTCATTATGGTTCGCACGGACCACTTCAATAATCGGTGCCACTCCATGGCTGCGGCTCTCCAATAGCACCAAATCCACGGGCATCTCATTGGCTAATCGGATTAGCTGCTGTTGTCGTTGCATACTTTCACCATGTACCACCATGGCATACCCATTCGGTCCAGCTATCGCCACCGCTTTTGCTCCGGCTTGGCTAGCCTTCCACGTATCCGTACCTTCCTGATCCATGCTAAATCCATGGCCATCGCTTTTCACCATGCCCACCACGATGCCTCGCTGTGAAAGCTGATGAATTAGCGCCGTAGCCACCGTTGTTTTCCCCGTTTTAGATTGGCTGGCACTGATGGTCACAATCGGTACAGACCGCTCCCGATTCACTGCCTTTGCTTTTGCCAATTTATAGGACAATCTAGTATTCACATTGCTATATAGCTCTGCCTCTTCAATCATGTCCATTTCCATATAAGGAATCTTATCTAAGATGCCATGCATAGATACATCTTCCCCGTCTAATGCCTCTTGAATCGTATCGAGTACAGATCGTTTATAAATAGCCGCCAACGGTTCGTACTCTTGCAATCCTACATAAGGAACCATGGCTAATAATTCACCTTGTAAAAATGAATCGATATGTACTTCCCAAGATGGTAACCAGTGAAAGGAAAACCATGGCATATCTGCAGATACCACGATATAGGCTTCTCTAGTACCTACTGAAAGAGCCGATTGTAGTCCACTAAGAGGTCCTTTCATGGCAATCGTATCTGGCACGAGTTGAATATCTCTGCCAAAAGAGCGAGCCTCTTCAATAATATGAGCCTCTGATTCTTCTAATTCTCGATTAATGGAGACTAAAATTTCTCCACATTCTGTAAGGACCGCCTTGCGGAGCATTTCCCCTAACAGAGTGGTGCTACCCCAAGGCAATCTCGTCTTATCTGTTCCCATACGAGTGCTAAGTCCACCCGCTAATACAATAATTCCTAATTCAGAAATCATAGATATCTCCTGTCTAGATATTTTCTTATTTGTGGCTTGGTGTCACACGACCTAATCCACGCATCACTGGCACATATAATAATGCCAATACTATAAGGTTAATCACCATATCTGGCAACATATACGTTGCATTATAGGTTAGGGAGTAAATCCAAGGACTAGTTCCCTCTGGCGCATAGGAGCCAAACACAACTACACCACTAATAGCAGACATGGCAAAGCGTGTTAAAATGGCATAGACAGCTCCAAAGAAGGCTTTCACAGTACCTGCACCACCAAAGAATCCTGCTATGCCGATAGCACCATAGGCCAAAATATAATCCAAAATAATGCTCATATAGTGAATGGAAAATTTAAAACCTAGTAAGAAATGGACAATCCCATAGGCAATACCAGTCAAGATACCTGCACGACCACCCCAACGATATGCATAAATTAACAACGGCACCAAGTTAGCCGCTTTCACAGCCCCACCTTGTGGCATTTGGTAGATGACATACATACTCAAAATTTGCGCCATCGCAATAACTAGACCACCTTCTACTAGCATTTTAGTTTTTGTAGAACTTGTATAACTCATATCTATCTCCTTTTCACACTATGATACATTGAAATACATTATCAAATTCTCTATTATATTTCCTTTTATTGTATCACTTTTAATCTATTTTTATCTATATGTTTTTTCACAAAATACAGGATTCCTTTAGTACAAATTAGCATATCAAAGATGACTAAGTATATCCTTCCTATTGTTGCCAAGATAGGAGGTCTTATGTATAATAGATAAGGATTATGTCGTAATCCTAATTCTGTCTATTTAGGGGGCAACAAATAATGATCAACACTACAAACATTTTCGATTATGAAGACGTGCAATTGATACCGAACAAGTGTATCGTATCTAGCCGTAGCGAATGTGACACAACGGTGAAATTAGGAAATCGTACATTCCGTTTGCCAATTGTGCCAGCTAATATGCAAACCATCATTGATGAAAAGTTAGCCAAAGATTTAGCTGCTAAAAACTACTTCTACATCATGCACCGCTTTCAACCAGAAAAACGTTTGAACTTTGTAAAAGACATGCATGAGGCAGGTTTATTTGCATCCATTTCCATCGGTGTCAAACCAGAGGAATTTGAATTTGTAAAAGAATTAAAAGAAGCAAATCTATGCCCAGAATATATTACTATCGATATCGCTCACGGTCATTCCAACAGCGTTATCGACATGATTCAACACATTAAACGTGAGCTTCCTGACAGCTTTGTAATCGCTGGTAACGTAGGTACTCCAGAGGCAGTTCGTGAACTAGAAAATGCTGGCGCTGATGCTACGAAAGTAGGTATCGGACCTGGTAAAGTATGTATTACGAAATTAAAAACTGGTTTTGGTACTGGTGGTTGGCAATTATCCGCTGTTCGCTGGTGCGCAAAAGCGGCTACAAAACCTATTATCGCAGACGGCGGTATCCGTGACCATGGTGACATTGCAAAATCCATCCGTTTCGGTGCTTCCTTTGTCATGATCGGCTCTTTATTCGCTGGTCATATCGAATCTCCAGGTAAAGAAGTGACAATTGACGGCGTAGCTTATAAAGAATACTTCGGCAGTGCTTCTGAACACCAAAAAG
>CAUUIH010000091.1:0-5706 GCA_963545165.1 uncultured Veillonella sp. | reverse complement strand
CATCCAAAGGTAAAAGCCATTGGTGAAATCGGTTTAGATTATTACTATGATTTTTCCGATAGAGATGTGCAAGCAGAATCTTTCAAACGTCAACTAGCGATTGCCAGAGAAGTGGATTTACCAATTATTATTCATGATCGCGATGCGCACGGTGCCATTCGAGATATGTTGTTGGAACATGGAAAAGGCAACTATGGGGTCTTCCATTGTTTCTCTACAAGTCTAGAAATGGCAAAAGAATTTATTAAAATGGGATATTACATCTCCTTTGCAGGGCCTGTAGTATTCCCAAAATCTACGAATCTGAAAGAAGTAGCAAAACATATCCCATTGGATCGTTTGCTTATCGAAACAGATTCTCCTTATTTGACGCCGCCTCCATTTAGAGGTCGTCGTAATGACCCATCCAAAACACAATTTGTGGCACAAGAAATTGCTCAATTGCGTGGTATGGATGTAGAAGAACTAGCTGCCATTGCCTTAGAAAATGGCAAGCGTTGTTTTGGTATTGAGTAATATAGAATGGAAAGGCACTTTCACAGTAGCATATACGGAAAGTGCCTTTCTGTGTACATAGGAGACCTATGAAACGAGTAGCATTAATAGATTTAGGATCAAACTCAGTACGGTTTGTTATTTCAGAAATTACAGAGTCAGGCAGTTATCGCTTGGTATATCAACAGAAGGAATCTATTCGCCTTAGTGAAGGTATGTGGACACACCAAATGTTGACAAAACCAGCTATGGAACGGGCTATTAAAACTTTGAAAGCACTGTCTCATATGGCAAAAGCCATGGGAGTTACAGAAATTCACGGCATTGCTACAGCGGCTGTACGATTGGCTACCAATGGCAATAGCTTTATTCGTCGTGTATATGCGGAGACAGGGATTCCCTTACGAGCCATAAGTGGAGAGGAAGAGGCATACTTAGGCTTCTTAGGGGTTGTAAATACTATAGGATTAGATGATTTTATTGTATTCGATCTTGGTGGGGCCAGTATTGAGATTAGCTTAATTGAAAATCGACAATTGAAAAAATCTGTTAGCCTTCCTATGGGTGCTCTTGTGATGACAGGGCAATTTAAAAAAGGTCATGAATTTACAAGCGCAGAATATGAAACGATGGTACGTCATATCCAAACGGTATTACATCGTGAAAGTTGGCTGAAAAACACGAAATTACCTCTGATTGGAATAGGAGGGACTGCACGAAATATTGCTAAAATGGACCAACGAGAAAAAAACTACCCGATTCCTAAATTGCACAATTACAAGGTAAAAAAAGCGGCTATGGAGGCTCTCTTTCAGCGGGTGAAAGAAACGCCATGGGAGGAACGGAAAAAGATTTCCGGGTTATCTTCCGAACGAGCAGATATTATTGTAGCTGGGATGGCGATTATTAAAGAGTTGATAGAGTATACTAAGGCATCGTCTATGATTGTCAGTGGCTGTGGGTTGCGGGAAGGGTTATTCTTTCAGTACTATGGTCAACACTATGACGGAGAACCTCAGCATGGTCAATCGTCCCTATCAAAAACAGGTATCATTGATGATATTGTCACCCATTCGACGCTGAATGTATTGCGCTCCTTTACCCCTCATGATGTAGATCATTCTTTGTTTATCGCTAAGTTGGCAAAACAGATTTATAAACAATGGAAAGAACTCATGCCAGATGGGGAACGATTGAAATTAATCCTGAAAGTAGCCTCTTTGCTCCATGATTTAGGAAAACAGATCAACTATTATAGCCATGCAAGGCATAGTGCATATATGATTATTAATAGTAATCTATATGGACTATCTCATCGGGAACAATTGCTTAGTGCGTTTATTGCATCCTATTCACATGGTTCCAACAGTAAGTTTATTAAACAGTCCCCTTATCTCTCCATATTAAAGGAAGGAGACCGGGAGATCATACAAAAATTGTCTTTCCCTTTAGCCTTAGCAGAAGCTTTGGAAGAAAGTCATGAACGTACGATTCGTTCTGTTCAAACTTATATTAAAGATAAACAAATAGATATGCATGTTGAGGTGCAAACATTAAGCCATATTCCTATGATGGAGATGGCCATCGAAAAGTTAAAAAAACAGTGTAAGAAAGAATTTAAGCGTGAATTAGTGATACATTGGAAAGTTCGTTAGGAGTGATACTATGAAAGACTTTGATAATCCAAAGTATTATTTTAATCGTGAATTGTCATGGCTAAAGTTCAACCAAAGAGTCTTGCAAGAATCTATTGACAGAAGCAATCCACTGATGGAAAAACTACGGTTTTTGACCATTGGTAGTTCTAACTTAGATGAATTTTTTATGATTCGCGTATCGGGGCTGCGTCATCAAGAGCAGAGTGGAATCATAAAATACGATGCGGCGCATATGGATGCAAAAGCACAATTAAAGGCAATCAGTGAGGCGACAAAAAAAATAGTATCTTTACAATATACGTATTTCCATGATATTTTAAAACGGCTCCAAAAAGAAGGATTGCACTTTGTCAAAGTAAAAGACTTAAAAGAAAATGAACTGCGTTGGTTATACCAATATTTTCGTACTCATGTCTTTCCGGTCGTTACTCCGTTGGCTGTGGATGCAAGTCATCCCTTCCCATTTTTGGTGAATAAAACGTTAAATTCTGTAGTTAAAATTCATCCCATCCATGATAAAGACCAAGAAAAGATGGCTATATTGCCAATTCCATCGGTATTGAATCGAATTATTGAAGTACCCAATGATGTGCATCGTCATTTTGTTATGTTAGAAGATGTTATCAACTATTATTGTGAAGATTTCTTCGTAGGGCATCATATTGACTCTTTTACGACCTTCCGTGTCACACGTGATGCCGATTTAGATATCGAAGAAGAAGCGACGGATTTACTTCGGGAGATTGAAAAATCTCTTCGCCGTCGTCGCCGTGGTGAAGTGGTGCGTGTGGAAGTATGTGAACATTACGATCCACAGTTATTGGAATTTGTCTTGCAAGGTTTACAAGCTAAAAAAGAAGCCGTTTACATTGCGGAAGGAATTTTAGACGTAGCCTCCTTTGGAGAGTTTTGTAATTTACCAGGCTATGACCATTTGCGATATCCTGCGTTTACACGGCGAGAACTTCCTTGTGTAACAGAGCGAGGAACTTCAGCTATCTTTGATTATATCCGTGAAAAAGATAGACTCTTGCATCATCCTTTCGATTCCTTTTCCGTGGTGGAAGAATTTATAGCTAGAGCCGCCGTAGACCCTGATGTACTGGCGATTAAGCAAACCTTATATCGTGTTAGCGGTGATTCTCCTATCGTAGCAGCTTTGGTGAAAGCAGCGGAACTTGGCAAACAAGTGACAGTGCTGATGGAAGTAAAAGCTCGTTTTGATGAAGAAAATAACATTATTATGGCACGGCGTTTAGAAAAAGCAGGTTGTCATGTAATCTATGGTTTGAGAGGGCTTAAGACGCATTCTAAAATTACTATGATTGTCCGTAAGGAAGGAGATGTGCTACGCCGATACATGCACTTTGCTACAGGCAATTACAACGGTAAGACTGCAAAATATTATACGGACTGCGGACTGTTGACCTGTCGTGAGTCCTATGCGGATGATAGCTCCTTATTTTTTAATACCATCTCTGGCTACGCAGAATCTCAGCAATGGCAACACCTTATTGTGGCGCCGTTGACATTGCGATCCTCATTGATGGATCTCATTGATGGGGAAATACGTGCTGTAGAGCATGGCAAAGAAGGTCATATTATAGGGAAGATGAATTCTTTATTAGATAAAGAAATCATTGCTAAGTTGTATGAAGCGTCTTGCAAAGGTGTGAAAATAGATTTAATCGTTCGTGGTATTTGTACACTACGACCAGGTATTGAAGGGGTTAGTGACAATATTACGGTTCGCTCTATTGTAGGTCGTTTTTTAGAACATCATCGGATTCTATATTTTAAAAATCATAGTGAAAGCCCCTATTATATTTCTAGTGCCGATTGGATGCCACGAAACTTAAATGATCGAGTGGAGTTAATGGTACCAGTGGAAGATAAGGCACTACAAACCGAATTGCAAAAGATCTTAGAAGTGTACTTAGCAGATAATCAAAAAGCCCATGTCATGCGTGCTGATGGGTCCTATCGTAAGGTCATTGCTAAAGAAGATAAGGTGTGTGCACAGCTTTCATTTATGAATCCAAATGATATAGACACTACAGAAAATAAAGCGGAGACAGGCCCCTGGAATCCTATTTTAGAATTTGATAGTACTAATACTACTAAATAAAAATCTATTTATATTGGCGTAAAATAATACATAACATACAAAATTAGTTGCAAAACACACAATTCGTGTAATTTGCAACTAATTTTTTTAAAAGTGATGTGGACAAGTTATGAGTTTGAGGAATGAGGTATTACTAAAATGCGTATCATATCAATTTTGCATTATCATTAAAGAAGTATTATTTGGAAAATGTTACGTATTGAATAGAAGAAATATTGTATACTGTATGAACCCTGTGGATATAGTTATACACATGCTTTAGACTGTGCATAAGTTTAGAGCATGTTATATATGCAAACTATAGATAGTTTAAAAGTTAGTATAATGAGAATGCTTGAATATAATAAATGACTTAATTATTCAAATCAAATTGTCTTTTTGTAGTGGACTGCAATGTCGTTAGGAACTTAGGAGATAAAATTTATAACACTGATAAATGGCTTAATAAAGCGAATTAAGAGCATATGTTTGACCTTATCTATCCGTCTATGGTAGAATACCACCCATGGAGGTACTAGATGACAAACCGATTACTACAGCAAAAGCAAAAAGCAGTGCTTATGCTCACACTGTTACTAATAGTCTTTGTTACAGTCTCAGGCTTTATGTGGAATCATGGATTCCAAACTAAAAAAATAGAAACACATCAAGTGGAGGTACCGGTAGCGGTACAATATGAACGAGTGGATACGTTGCCAAAAGGAATGGAAGAGGTGTTACAAGAAGGCACTCCAGGACTTGATGAAGTGCAGGAAGAAGTCTACTACAATCATGGTGAAGTAGTGGAGGCGAAAGAATTGCAGCGCACAACCATTACTCCTATGAAACCTAAAATCATTCGAGCAGGTACACGAGATATAGAAGTATCACGTTCTTATAATCGTGTGAAAGAAGTGATTACCATGGAAGCGACTGCTTATTTACCAACAGATGGTGGTGGAGATGGTATTACAGCAACAGGCATACGGGCACGTCATGGCGTAGTGGCTGTGGATCCTAATGTGATTCCTTTAGGAACACGAGTTTATATTCCCGGTTATGGTGAGGCCATTGCTGCCGATACAGGTGGTGACATCGTAGGGAATCGCATCGATGTAGTGTTGGAAGATTATGGATCTGCCATGCAATTTGGGCGAAGAACTGTAGACGTATATATCCTCTCTTCTTAGTCTATGCATCTATGGCGTTTTATTTTAAAAATTCATAAAGGGTAGACCGCAATATACCTTATTAATACAGTCACGTTCAGATGTTTCTGTATCGGGCAAAAGAACACGGCACATTCCTTCGCAAACGGTATTTCATAATGAATTGTCACTTGCAATGATATTCTGTCTTGTGGCAAGTTTGTGGACAAATGAATAAAGAGCAGACCGCAATACACCCCCTCAGAAACGGTATTTCATAATGTTTCTTCGGAGGTAT
>CAUUIH010000090.1:0-5732 GCA_963545165.1 uncultured Veillonella sp. | reverse complement strand
CTTGATTTAACTCACGGAGCATATCTTCCATAGCACTGCGTCCGTTCAGTTCCCACTGTTTGCGAGCTAAGTCTACCACTTCTTGTGGTAATCCTAAGCGGGCAGCAATACTAAGAGCATGAGAACTACCAGCGACACCAATATGTAAACGGTACGTTGGGCGTAAGGTTCTTTCATCAAACTCCACATGTCCATTTTCAACGCCTTCCGTTTGATATGCATAGGTTTTCAGTTCATTATAGTGGGTACTTACCATCATGAGGGCCCCTTTTTTGCGGAAATATTCAATGATAGCAATCCCCAAGGCACTGCCTTCTTCTGGATCTGTACCAGAACCCAACTCATCAAGAAGTACTAAATCATTGGGACCCACCTTTTTTAAAATCCCAATGACCTGTGTCATATGAGCTGAAAAGGTACTTAAGCTTGCTTCAATACTTTGTTCATCTCCAATATCTGCATAGATATGGTGAAAGATTGGTAAAGTAGATCCACTATCAGCTGGAATACATAAGCCACTTTGGTTCATCAATGCCAACAATCCCAATGTTTTTAAAGACACCGTTTTACCACCCGTGTTGGAACCTGTGATCAGCAAGATTCTGTACTTCGTTCCCAAAGTGATGGTAGTAGGTACCACTACATTAGGGGCGAGCATAGGATGGCGAGCTTGTAATAAGTTTACTTCTCGACCTTCACTGATCGTAGCACGAACCGCTTTCATCCCTATAGCCAGTTCCGCCTTACCATACACAAATTCTACGTGGGATACGCGTTTACAAGCATCCAGTAATGTATCTGCATGAGCTCGTACCAGTTCCGTCAGTTCTTTGTAAATGCGAAGTACTTCCTGTTCCTCTGCTAAGGTAGCTTCTTGTAACTCATTATTTAAATCTACCAACCGCATAGGTTCAATATATAAAGTAGCTCCCGTTGCCGATCTATCATGAATAAGGCCCGGAAATGCGCCACGATATTCCTGTTTTACAGGAATGACGTACCGATTATTACGCATGGTGACGATAGCTTCTTGAAAGTATTTTTGATTATCCTTGTCCTGTAGTATTCGTTGCAAATCATTTTTGATGGCATTCTTAGTACGACTCATAGTCATTCGCAACTGCTGTAATTTTGGGGTTGCACTATCCAATAATACACCGTACGCATCAAAAGTTCGTTCAAACCGCTTTGTCAGCTTATCATGACTTGGCAAATCCTGTACCCACAAAGATAGTAATGGGTAGAGCAAATACTTTTCTTTGAAAAAACGATGCATCCGATTATATGCCAAGATAGTGGTATGCAAATCCCAAAGCTCTTCACGAGTCAAAATGATTTCTTTACGACTTTTTGAACAAGTGCTACGAATATCCTTCGTGCCACTGATAGGCTGTTCCACTTCTTGCTCTAAGGAGCGCATAGCCTCTACGGTTTCATCTAAGGCATCTTCAATTTTTTGACGGTTGTGCATAGGCTTTAAATTTAGTGCATATTCTTTAGCAATGGCAGATGAACACGCATCTGCTAGCTTTTGTCGTATATGTTGAAAGTCTAAGACTTGTTCACTATTCATTATGATTCCCCTAAAATTCCTTTAAAAAAGTGTCCTCGCGTGATATGAGTAGCTCCTTCTTTACTTGGTGCTTTCACAATTCCCTCTAGTAGTTGATGATACATACTCACCTCTTTAGCAATCCATTTAGGACTTCGTTGTCTTCCATCGATGACTAACCGTTGTAATCCAGAACGTCGTAACTCATCGATATAGCTTTTCATATCTAGTTCTCGGCTATTCATAATATGGGTACGACAGAATGGATCTGTATAGATAGGGAATAACTCACCTTTTCTATCTTGTAAGGCATAGTCTTTTTTCGTGCATACTAAAGGGCATCCCCGTTTATAACCAGTCCCTGCAAAGCTACTGATAGGACAATATTCTGAAATCATTAACTCCACACGACCCTGTACAATGGCACCAATAGGCATAATATCTTTACTTGCCATCGTATTCATTTGATGCAAGGTAGCTTCTAAGGACACATTAACTGTACTAAATCCTAAGTCATTCAATATACCTAGGGTGTGCGAGTTAAAGGTTTGTAATCCCGTATCGCCTTCTACCACACCAGTATACCCCAGCTGATATAATACTTCTAAAGCTCCTAAGAAATGCACTCGAATCCCATCAGGCTTTGCTTGTACCATGTGGGATAGCATATCTCTAAAGGCTGTACTTTCATTATCCTTAATCACCCTCGGCGTACTGAAGATAATCTTTTTCTTCGCATCACGGCAAAGCTGTACAATCTTCTCATATATCGTCTGTGCCACTGGGATTCTATGTAATGGGTCACCAAATACAATACGGTCTATTGGTGTCGTAACTGCCTGTTGTACCCCTTCTAGGGAATCAACAAGGATTTCTAATTGTTTCGTACTTGAATCGAGTGTCTGATCCTGAGTGAAGCCTAATACCTGTCCTACAGATTTCGTCATGTCCCCTAATAATTCCATCCCTGTTGGCAAATTCGCCTTCCGTGCTTCCCAGGATTCCACATATTGACCTATAAGTAGCTCTTCCATAGTCTCTACGGCATTTCTACGAAGATTATTTAAGACACTGCTAGGCCACATAAAAGAACCTTCTGGAACTGTTACATGGTCTAAGTCAAATAAAGTATTGCCTAAACGACCTAATTGTTCCCTGATTTTCTCCACTGACGTTGGTTTGTTAGTAGCGATTTGTAATACATAGTCATCAGCAACTGTCACCGTTTGACCAGACTCTAACATCATGGTTAACGAAACCGTACTACCTTCTTCACCATCTAAGAACATATAGGATTTGTATTTACGAGTAAAGTCTTTTAAGCCCCTTTGCTTGGTATATCCTCCTTGGCTGGCACGGTATACCTTGCCAGAGCTCATGCTTTCACTAAGAGAAATCTTATATACATCATGGTGGGCAGTCATATCATCGGAAACCGTAATATAGTGTACATCACCTGTATGAGCAATAAGCTTCAACAAATCTCCTACACGAATCATTTCCTTAGTATCTATCGTTAAGGTACGTCCTTTGACATGACCTTCTCCGAGGTATTTTCCTAAATGATTAGGGGCACTGATAGTCATCATGGACTTAGAACCATTATTTTCCAAATAGGCTGTAGAGAAACCTCGATTAAATCCCTCTTCTAATCGTGCAAAATCTTCTGCTGTAGCTTGTCCGGCACGGTCGATAATGTTCCGATAGGTACCGATAACTTCATGTACATAGGATACCTTTTTCATGCGACCTTCTACTTTGAAAGAGGCTACACCTGCTTCTATCAGTTCTTTCATATAGGCACTATAGTTCAAATCCTTAGGGCTCATAATATAGGTTTCTTTATCATGGGTAATCTGTTCACCATCTACTGTAACCAGTTGGTAGGGCAATCTACAAGGCTGTGCACAGGAACCCCGATTCCCACTTCGACCACCAATAAAGCTACTCATCAAACATTGTCCAGAATAAGATATACAAAGAGCGCCATGAATAAAGACTTCTATTTCCGCCTTTGCATGCTCACAAATATGGCGAATTTCATCTAAGCTCAATTCTCTAGATAAGACAACTCTAGTAAAACCCAAACGTTCTAAAAATTGTACAGTCTCCAAATTAGTAGCTGTCATTTGTGTACTACCATGTAGCTCTAAGGTAGGTGCCACTTGGCGTGCGATTCTGGCAACACCAAGATCTTGCACAATAATACCATCTACGCCAATACGTTCTAACTCACGTAAGTGCTCTGCTAAGGCTTTACTTTCACGGTCGCCTACTAGAATATTCACGGTTACGTAAATACCTACTTGTAATATATGTGCTAGGCGCAATGCTTCTCGCAACTCATCATAGTCGAAATTACCCGCATGTGAGCGTGCATTAAACACTTTGCCCCCTAAATAAATGGCATCAGCCCCTGCTTCAAGGGCTGCCATGAAGTTTTCCATTGTCCCTGCTGGGGCTAATAATTCCATCATAACTCCTTATAATAAATCGGTCACCCCTGAAAGAGATGACCGATTCTATACATCCCGTAGGATTTACCTATTATCGTAATGTACAACCTTTATCAGCTAATTTTTCTAAAATCGCTTGGATTCTATCTTCAATATCAGCATCTACCAATGTTCCCTCATGAGAACGGAAAGATAAAGTGTAAGCCAGACTACGATATCCTTCTTGAATATGTTCACCTTCATATACGTCAAAGATACGAACATCTTCTAAATACTGGCCGCCTTCTTCTTGCATTACGGTTAAAATTTCACCAGCTTGTACCGTTTTTGGTGCCACAATCGCCAAGTCACGACTTGTGCCAGGGAATTTAGAAATACCTGTGAAAGAAATTCCTTTTCTGTTCACTTGTAACATAGCATCTAAATCCATTTCAAACAAGTACGCTTTTCCATTTACATCATAGTGGCTTGCCACTTGTGGATGTAACTCACCAAAACGAACAATTTCAACACCATCTACAGTAATGCTCGCACTTACACCTGGATGTAAATAGTACTCTTCACTACGAGCGATACTATAATTTTCAATACCTAAACCACCGAGAACAGATTCGATAATGCCTTTTAAATCATAAAAGTCTACGTTTCTAGCCGACACATTCCATTCTTGACGATCCCATTTACCAAGGATTACGCCTGCTGCCATCATACGTTCTACTGGTAATTCAGTAAGAGGCAATGCTTTTGGTCTATATACAGCGGCCACTTCAAACAATGCTAAATCAAGGTTCTTTTGCGCTACATTTCGTTTAGCTGTTTCCAACACGCTAGGCACCAATGTAGTACGCATCACTGGAAATTCCTCAGAGATTGGGTTCAAAATAGGAATCGCTTGATGTCTGCTATCCGTATCTGGAATCAATAAATCTTGTAAGCTATCTTTGTGCATGAAACTAAAAGTAATAATTTCATCTAATCCAGCTACTGCTAAACTATGTTTTACAGTATGTACTAAAGCATGCATAGGAGATACCGTACCAGTTTGAATACGAGCCAATGGCGTAGTTGGTCGGATTTCATCATAATTATGAATACGTGCCACTTCTTCCGCAATATCTGGCATACCTGTTACATCATCACGCCAAGATGGAATCGTAGCTACTAATACATCATCTTGTTGTTCCACCGTGAAAGATAAAACACGTAAGATACGAATCATTTCTGCTTCATCAATAGCAGTTCCTAAGTATGCATTAACAGCTGCACTTGTGAAAGACACTGTGCGCACTTCTTTTGGTGCTGCATTTACATCAATCACACCTTTTGCTACGGTAGCACCCGGTGTAATTTCCAATAACAATTGAGCGGCTCTATCTAATGCCAATGGTGTCATTTCACTATTCACACCACGTTCAAAACGGCCAGATGCTTCAGAGCGTAAGCCTAATGCACGAGATGTACGGCGGATAGATGCTCCATTGAATACTGCAGCTTCCAATACAACTGTTGTTGTTTCATTGGATACTTCGCTATCAGCACCACCCATGACACCAGCTACTCCTACAGGACGGTCAGCATCAGCGATGACAAGCATAGTATCTGCTAATGTACGATCATTGCTATCTAAAGTTTGAATAACTTCTCCCGCTGTCGCTTTACGGGCCACTATACTATGTCCATGAAGATGATCATAGTCGTAAGCATGCATTGGTTGACCTAATTCC
>CAUUIH010000089.1:0-5769 GCA_963545165.1 uncultured Veillonella sp. | reverse complement strand
TATGGATTTGATCGAGAGATTAACGATTTATATACGAATAAGATGAATTTAGAGAGAACTCTCTTTAATTTGGAACGGTATTTGAAAATTCCTCAAAACCGATTGTTTTTCGGTATGAAAGAAGAATCCTTCTATGCCTTAACACCTTACGATGCGACTGAAACAGGAAAGAAAAAAGTATTTACTTTGTTAGAACACCAAGCACAGCTATTGCAAGATATTCCTTTCAAAGCCATTCAAATAGGCATGGCTATCGACGGTGAAGTGTATGAACAGGGAGATATCATCAACTACAGTCATTATTGCACGGATGTAGGATTTGATTATGAAGGAGACATGAACATAGTCACTCGCCCTAGAGGAATGTATTTGGAAATGTTCTACACGGGACTTTATGAGGAGCAAGCGCAGTGGATGTATGACAAGGTGACTAGTTATCTATCCTATGAAGGATTGCAAATCGCAGGAGCCGTGTACATTGAACCGGTGCGAAACTATTGGACGGAAACAGATCGGAGCACCTATTTGTCTAAAATTACAATACCTGTAGAAGAATAACATAATACTGGTCATGATATTGGTGCTGATTACATCTGCAATATAGTTGTAAAGTAAAAATGCTTTACAACTGTTGACAAGTCCTGCAAATATTGGTAATATAAGGTGTAAATATTTTTTGCTTGACAGATAATACTTTCAAAATGCCTAGAAGGAGGAACCATGGAAGAACGAATGACAATTAGTTTGTTGTTAGATTTTTATGGAGCCTTACTGACGGAGCGACAACGAGAGTGTTATGCTATGCATCATGAAGATGATATGTCACTAGGTGAAATTGCAGAAGAAATGAATATCTCCAGACAAGCCGTTCACGATAATATTGAACGAGCAAAAGCTAGTATGGAAGGATATGAACAAAAGCTGCATCTCATTGAACAATATTTACTGCGGCGAAAGATTGTGAAGGAACTGAAGGAAGAATTAGAAGCAGTCCCTGTTACATCTAAAGTGATTCAGTCATTATTAACACAATTGGAGGGCTAGTATGGCTTTTGAAAATTTAACGCATAAATTGCAAGAAGCCTTTGCATCCTTAAAGGGAAAAGGTAAAATTTCTGAAGATGATGTCAATCTAGCGTTGCGACAAGTTCGCTTTGCCTTGTTAGAAGCAGACGTAAACTTCGCAGTAGCGAAAGATTTCATTGCCCGTATCAAGGATAAAGCTTTGGGTGAGGAAGTATTTGGTTCCTTAAATCCAGCGCAAACAGTTATTAAAATTGTAAATGATGAATTGACAGAGCTATTAGGCGGTACGGAAAGTCGTATTATGATTTCTCCGAAAGCACCGACCATCATTATGTTGGTAGGTTTGCAAGGGGCAGGTAAAACGACTACAGCTGGTAAATTGTCTGTACACCTTCGTAAGCAAGGCAAGAATCCTATGCTAGTAGCAGCCGATGTGTATCGTCCAGCGGCGATTAAGCAATTGCAAGTAGTGGGAGCACAAATTGATATTCCTGTGTTTGCCAATGAAACGCCAGGCGTTAATCCTGTGGAAATTGCCAAAGCTGGTATTGAAGAGGCAAAACGATTGTTTAAAGATATCGTTATCATCGATACAGCGGGCCGACTAGCCATTGATGAAACCTTGATGGATGAACTGGCTAACATCAAGCGTGAGGTGAAGCCTCATGAAATCTTGTTAGTAGTAGATGCTATGATTGGTCAAGACGCAGTAGGAACAGCGGAAGCATTTAATAATTACTTGGGTCTAGATGGTGTTATCCTAACAAAGATGGATGGCGATGCCCGTGGCGGTGCTGCACTTTCCATTAAAGCTGTGACAGGCACACCGATTAAGTTTACTGGTACTAGCGAAAAGATGGATGGCTTAGAAGTATTCCATCCAGATCGTATGGCATCTCGTATTCTTGATTTAGGCGATTTCAAAACATTGATCGAAAATGTGCAAAGTTCCATTGATGAAGAAGAAGCGAAAAAAATGGCTGAGAAAATGGCCAAAAATAGCTTTACTTTAGATGATTTCTTAGCACAAATGAACCAAATTCGTAAATTGGGACCGTTACAAAATATCTTGGGCATGTTGCCAGGTATGGGAAAAATAAAGGACCAATTAGCAGGTTTTGATTTAGATAATAAAGAAGTACGTCAAATTGAAGCTATCATTAAATCTATGACGATGGCGGAACGTACGAATCCTAATATATTGAATGGGTCTCGTCGCAAACGTATTGCGGCAGGATCTGGTACTACAGTGCAGCGAGTGAATCAATTGATTAAACAGTTTGCGGATGCTCGCAAGTTTATGAAACAGATGCAGTCTATGAGCAAAGGTAAGAAGGGTATGTTCCCTAAATTACCGTTCATGGGATAATATTCTATTTAAGGAGGTGAAAGAAGAATGTTAAAAATCCGTTTAACTCGTTTAGGTGCTAAAAAAGCTCCTTTCTATCGTATCGTTGTTGCTGACTCCCGCGCTCCACGCGAAGGCCGTCCAGTTGATACAGTAGGTCAATACGATGCTACTAAAAACCCAGCAATCGTTAATATTGACGAAGAGAAAGCATTAGAATGGTTGGGTAAAGGTGCACAACCTACTGATACTGTTCGCTCCTTGTTCAAAAAACATGGTGTTATGCAAAAATTTGCTGACGCTAAAAAATAATTAATAGAGAGGCGTACTGTGATGCAAGAATTAATTACATTAATTGTTCAATCATTAGTTAAGCAACCTGAAGCCGTTTCTGTTACTATGGAAGTTCGCGATCAAGTGGAAGTCTATGAAATCCGTGTCGCACCTGATGATATGGGTAAAGTAATCGGAAAGCAAGGTAAGATTGCGAAAGCGATTCGCGCTGTGGCTAAAGCAGCGGCTATTAAAGAGAACAAGAAGATATCCGTTGATATTGTCTAAAAGGGTGGTAACATGGAAGAAATGACATTACGCGTACCCGTGGCAATTAAGTCTAAGGTTACGGACACTTTAAAAAACAAAATCATTGCTGACTTACAACAACAAATGGACATGGTGGATCAAGATTTACAACAAATCGAATTCCAAGCTAAACGTTTGTTAAGTGAGCAAGCAAAAATTGATGCACAAGGTTTAATCCAATTGCGTCAACAAATCGAGGAAGATAAGCAACAACGCATCGCTTTCAAAGCTCAAGTAGCAGAGCGTTTGAAAGAAGCGGAGAAGCTTGAAGTTGGTTCTGAAATTGCCGAAGGCCAAATGGAGCAAACGATTACTGTGAAAATCGGTGATAACTTGCATGCTCTTATGGGGGCTGAAATTTTGCTAGAAGATGGCAAAGTTGTGGCATTCCGTAAATAATGGATACTCAAGAACTGATTACCATCGGTGTGATCGTCGCTCCGCACGGTGTGCGGGGCGATGTTCGTATATTGCCGAGAACAGATTTTCCTGAGCGGTTTATGAAAATGGATGTGTGCTACATCAATGGTCAACCATACCATATTACATCCGCTAAATTTCATAAACAGTTTATTTTGGCTACTTTCAAGGAATTGCCTGACCGCACTGCTGTAGAGCGTTTGGGGAAACAAGAAATTAAGGTGCCAAGACAAGATTTGGTGGAATTGCCAGAAGATAGATATTATATCTTTGAAATCGAAGGCCTTGCCGTGGAAGATACGGAAGGCAATGATTTAGGCGTCGTAAAAGAAGTGTTACAGCCTGGTGCAAATGATGTGTACGTCGTGGCCAAAGAAGGTGAACCGGATTTATTATTACCAGCTTTGAAAACAGTGGTATTAACCATTGATATTGAAGGTGGTAAGATGATCGTAGATCCTCCAGAATGGTTGTAATAGAAAAGTCCCTTGTACTGAGTGCAATGATGTATTCAGTACAGGGGACTTTTTGGGTTCTATAATATATTTTGGGGGGGAAGCAAAAGCCTCCCCAAGGTATATTTTTTACGCATAAGAACAGACATATTATCTAGTCAGAGTTATAACGGTAGTAAGGATATGTATATACGATTGCATATAGATTATATCGGATTCTGTACATACAATGGACTAGTGGTGTAATCATAATGGCTATCACGATAGCGTGGGTTGTCTACGGTGAGTCTCCAAAGTCGACTTGCTAGTTGATCTTGTTCACATAATATTTTGGTAATTCCCGTTGCTTGCTGACAGAAAGGAGCCCACTTTTGCACAACTGGAATGGTTGCTCGTTTTTCTTTTAAGTATTGACGGCCTTTGTCATTGAAAGCGAGTAGTCGCCCATAGGTAGGACCTTGTTGGTGACATTGTTGGAACATCTCTTTAGTGCGACGGAAGAGACTGTACGCCGCGATGCGATCGAGACGGGCATAGGTATAGCGTTTTGATTTTAAACTTTCACGGGCTTGTTCCCAAGAGGAGAGGGCGTTAGCAGTAAGCCATGCTTCTTCTAAGCCATCGCTCATATCCTGCAGAACTTGCAATTCTTCTTTGGTTGATATACGGCTGGTGAGGTGAATCATGTCGTAATAGCGATTTAAGGTAGCATAATAGTTAGCCTCTACGATATCCATAGCCAGAGGAGCTACCATAGGGGGCAAGTAGTGATGCCATTGGGGACTAGTTTCGCCAAGCGAGGGGGTCCCATTGATTGCCAATTCACCTAAGGAGATAGCCCTATTGATTGCTGATGACGTACAAGGTGAACAAGTAGCACCTATTGCCTGTTGCGCGTTGTGGGATTCCAACGGATTAGAAGAAGTTTGTTTAGAAGCATATATAGCACTTCGCAATGCTGTGCCAGAAGGTAAGGAATCACTTAAGGTTGGATTGTGATGAGAACTAGTTCGCTCTACAGGAATGATGTCTAAATGGATATGATAACGATGTAAGGCGCGTATGTATTCAATACCTAAGATAGTGTTAGGGTCGGAGTCCAATAGGTGTATATGGTTTGAGTTTTCTAATGAAATGCTCTCCGATGATAGTCGTTCTGTTACTGAAAGTCTGGTATGGGATGTTTTTTTGTCTAGTATATCATCGGCATGGTATGAAGAACTTGCTGAATGAAATTGTTGTAGTGCTTTTCGTAAGGCTGTACCATAGGAGTATCCTTGCGCCAAGAATGTGCGCAATGATTCTTGTGTGCTAGGGTTATCGAGAGCCTTGGCGATAGATACAAGCTCTTCTACTTGCGTATGGCTAGCCCCAAAGGAGATAGCATTACACCCCAAGGAATGTAACAATCGAACGCCTCCTGCCGCAAAATATTCTGCAGAGCTAACGGCGAACATGGAGGGTAACTCAAAAACGATGTCGGCACCACCCATGACAGCCCATTGGGCACGGTGGAACTTAGAAAATAAGGCAGGCATCCCTCGTTGCACAAAATCGCCACTCATCACAACGAGCAAGGTTGCATCGGGGTATGTATGACGAAGCTCTTGTAATTGATGAGCATGTCCGTTGTGAAAGGGATTATATTCTGCAATAATTCCAATGGTATTCATAAGTTAGCACCTCCTATTATGTGTACTAGTATATCATGAGATAGAACTTTCATAAATGATGCCCGTAGGGAAAACGGTTTGCATGAAAATAGATATGAAATTTTTTTGAAGGGGTAAAAATAAATCACATTATACGGAATAGTTATATACAATAGACTTGCTATGCATGAAAGAAGTCGTAAAAAAGGGTAGAAAAAAACGTAAAATTAATGTTATAATTGGGTGTAGAAATTGTGTCTATTAGAGGTAACTATATGAAACAATA
>CAUUIH010000088.1:0-5886 GCA_963545165.1 uncultured Veillonella sp. | reverse complement strand
GACTCTCTCCAACCTAGATAGCAAATGAGGCACAATAAAACGGTCGCCCCGAAAACGAGACGACCGTGTGTACGTATATACTTCATTATGCGATTGTAGAGGTCCTGCGTAGATGAAACTTTCATCATGCCCTCCTATATACGATTAATATCCTTTAGGATGTAACTGATGCCAATTCCAAGCATCACGAATCACTTCTTGTACTGTACTATGAACAGGTTTCCAACCTAATTTTGCATGAATCTTTTCAGAAGAGGCAATCAGTGTACCTGGATCACCAGCACGGCGTTCACCGTAATCAACGCGGAAATCTACGCCTGTCACTTCTTTCGTAGCCGCTACGATTTCATTTACACTAAAACCATTGCCCGAACCTAAGTTAAATACATCTGATTCTCCACCATTATACAGATATTCCATAGCTAAAATATGTGCTGATGCTAAATCATTTACATGCACATAGTCACGTACGCATGTACCATCGGCTGTATCATAATCTGTACCGAATACAGTGATAGATTCACGCTTACCTAGAGCTGCATCAATAATCAGTGGAATTAAATGTGTTTCAGGTGTATGATCTTCACCAATTTCACCAGATGGATCTGCTCCTGCTGCATTGAAGTAACGCAATGCTACAAATTGAAAGCCATAGATTTTACTATAATCTCGAAGCATATCTTCAATCATCAATTTTGTGCGACCATACACATTGGTAGGATTCCATTTTGCGTCTTCCGTAATAGGCACCACTTCTGGCTCCCCATAGACAGCTGCCGTAGAGGAGAATACCAAGCGATTGACTCCGTGTTTACGAGCTGTTTCCACTAAACGGTAAGAACCTACTACATTATTTTCATAATAAATAGATGGATTCACCATAGATTCGCCTACTTGAGAGTGTGCTGCAAAGTGCATAATACCATCAATGTGATGTGTGTCAAGCACCTCACCTAATGCAGGGTCTGTAATATCCATTTCATAGAATGGTACCCCCGCAGGAATAGACTCCTTATGACCTCTAGATAAGTTATCCACAATCACCACTGTATGCCCCGCCCCCAATAGAGCACGTACTGTATGGCTACCAATATACCCTGCGCCACCTGTCACTAAAATATTCATTCTTACTTCTCCTATGCTTTTGAAAGTTTAGGTCCCAACAATTTTTTATACACTTCTACACCAGGTTGATTGAATGCATCTACCCCTGCTAATTGCCCTTCAAAATAGATGGCCCAACACATAGTAAACATCAATTCTCCCAAGTGGAAGGCATTCATCGTTGGAACTTGGTAGGTTCCATTAAATCGTCCATCGCTAGCTAAAGATTCTGCATTCGATGCCAAGGCAGCGCGATTGATAAAGCCTAAATCAAGACCTGCTAGGGCTTCCAGTTTACTATATTGATCATACATATGTGGCACTGTTAAAGACACATGCCAATCTTCCACATCAATGAAAGACACAACTTTATCATAACGACCTTCTTGATGTTCCTGTGTTTGTGCATGCATGTCTGTAGTACCTACCGCCACAATTGGAGTACGACCATAATGTCCAGACTTATCAGTTTTCTCTTTACCTAATGATTCCGCTAATAGCTGTACATACCATTCAGACAAAGATTTCAAACGATCTGCATAGGGCATAAATACTTCAATATGGCGACCATATTGTTCAGACCCAATATATTTTAATACAGCACTTAACAAGGCTGGATTTTTCCAAACATCTTGTTCTCGGGCTGCTATATCTGCGGCTTTAGCACCTTCTAAATAGGCATGAATATCAAAGCCTAATAAAGCGCCAATCACCAGACCCACTTCAGAGAATACAGAGAATCTGCCCCCAATACCATCTGGTACTGCAAAAATGGAATCTCCCCAACCTTCTGCGACTGCTAATTTATGCAATAACGTTTCTTTTTCATCATCTCTAGGGTCTGTCACTACTAGCACTTCATAATCAATCATAGCTACTTCTAAAGCTTCTTTAACGATCATGAAGTTCGTCATTGGTTCAATGGTAGAACCAGATTTAGAAATCAGCACCAAAAGCACTTTATAGTCATTCGGCACATGAGCATGGTCTTCTAAAAATTGTTTTTCTTTCCATTCTCTTTGCAATTGTTTGATTAACTCTTGGGTACGTACTGGATCAACATTATTACCACTAAAGTACATGCGTGGGTGATGATTCCGTTCTTCATCGCTCATGGAGTTCCAAAACTCTCCACAATGTACATCAAATAAAACTTTTCCTCCTAGGAAAGAACCACCAATACCAAAGCTTACTACAGTGCTTACTTTCTTATTTCTTAAAGCATCTAGTCTAGCCATCACTGATGGGTTATTAATATGCCCTTCTACTACATATGGTAATTGTGGGAATAACACTAATTCTGGCTCTCCATCCTTAGATAGATGACCTTTCACAACACCGTGATGACGTGTTTCTTCTGCTGCTGTTAAAGCATCTGAAATAGCAGTCCCTAAATTCTTTACATCTGCTTCTGTGACTCCCCCAGGCAACATCATATTGGTATAATCATAAACAAAACCAGAGTCTAATTGAATCCGTTTCATAGTTTCCTCCTATGTACAGTATGATTGTAATTGTACTTTTATTGTACATCAAATCATGGAGAGATTAAAGGAATTTTACAAGAAATTTCCTAACAGTGTTATGTTAGTAATGTCCCTTTTTTCGCCAATGCATCTGCACGATCATTGTAAGCAATACCTGAGTGAGCTTTTACCTTATGGAAGTCGATACGAAGTTGTTTGCTAGCTGCTTTCATTCTTTTCGCATAATTGGTTGTTAATGGATTATTTGTCTTCCATCTACCTGTTGCCCACATCTCAATACCCATATAATCATAATAAAGAGAACATGAAGTATATCCATGGTCTAGTGCATAGTCCACTACATGAAGTGCTGCTAATAATTCCCCAGACACATTCCAATATGCCACATGATTTGGATCCGTACTAGAAAAAGAAAACTCTACTTCTTCTGTGCCTAGAAGGATAACTCCACCAGATCCAACTACACCTTTTCGCTTATCAAAACTACCATCGATAAAGGCACGAACTTCACAAGAATCTGACTCTACCATTTGATGTATATCATCAGTTTGTGTGTTAAGATATTCGCCGATGCTCATACGCTTAGATATACCCACCGATCTTTTTCTTGAGCCACTTTGTTTGGTACTGGATTTGTTAGTTTCACCTTTAGTGCCCATATAGGCTTTTGCTTCTGCTTCTGTAGGAAATGACTTATACTGTGCACCAGGAAAGCCTTTTACTTGCACTTCACAGTCAGACCAAGTCACATAGATTCCTGGATTATGTCCTACTCGAACAGCATAATATTTCTTTGCCATACTTACCCCATTGTCAGTGTTGCTATCGTGCCACCTACTACGTCTACTAATGATTGTGGATTGACCTTGACTTGCATGCCTCTAAGACCTGCACTGACATAGACCATAGGAATGGATGTAATGCTATCATCAAAATAAGTAGGAAATGCTTTTTTCATCCCCAATGGAGAACAGCCACCACGTAAGTACCCTGTTAACGGTAATAAGTCTTTTACCGCAATGAGCTCCACCGATTTATTTCCACTCACTCGTGCGGCTTGTTTCATATCTAATTCCCCTTCTACAGGAATACAGAATACCACATGTCCAGTTACATTGCCTTTCCCTACCAGTGTTTTAAATACTTGTTCTGGTGGAATATGCAAGGATTCCGCTACGTGTACACCAGCACCACGTTCTTCAGACCATTCATAGGTGAATACCTCATAGTCAATATGATGCGTATCTAGTATGCGTAATGCATTTGTTTTTTTATGTCCTTTTTTACTCATAAGACCCCCTATTTGTTGGTAATCTTTGAAATATTTTTTAATTCAATGCGCAAGGTACCATTTTCATTCGTGGAAATTTCTATAAATTCACGATCATTCATATATTCTACTGGAAATGAAAGTTCAATACCCGTATCTGTTTTAATTTTATGTTGCTTGCCCACTTTAGTAGCATAGGTGCGACTCACTGGCAATGGTTCCAGCAAATCTTCTTCTGCTAGCTCTTTCATAGCTGCTTCTCGCTGAATTGGGTTCGTACTAAACACTTGTTCAATGATATGTCGTGCTTCTAATGTATCAGAAACTTCTGCATTCTTTGCTAGCAATTCTTTTGTTTTAGCCATAGCTGCCACGCCATCTTGCTCATGAGCTTTAGAAATACGATCTACCACAGTGCGCACTTTTTTCACTGTATCTTTAGACGATGGATTAGTGGTAACCTGAAAGATTCGTTCTTCTAAGAAGTGCATTTTCTCTCCATCATATTCTCCTTTTGGTTCAAAGAGCCGTATGGACATATCAGAAAGTTTAATACTGACAAAGGCATATAACTTTTGTGTTACTGTTGGTAATACCACACGATGTTCTACCAGTTTTGTTGCCAACGACCCATCTTCCTCTGAGTACAGTTGATGCGTATACCCATCATGGGCTTTGCAAAATAAAATGCAAAGATAGGCTTGTTCCCCTTGGGCTTCACAGACAATCATATCTAGTACACAAGGGTCCATCGCTTGTGCCATATAGGTAAACAAGGTATCTCCTAGGTCTTTCCCAAACTCTACTAACGACACTTCTTTATTCTCTAGTTGTTTTACTTTTCTACCCCATGGCGTTTGATCAGATATATATCCAGTTCGTGCACTAGGGTCCTGCAATGCTTTCATCACATGCATTTCAAGATAGCTCTGTATTTCTGGTTCTTCAATATCCATTAAATGATCTGAGTACGCCGACATAGAAGACGTAAAGTCAAACACTTCCAGTACAGCTGCATTAATTTGCATAGTTCCTCCTCAATAACAAAGAGCTTTGCCTTCGCAAAGCTCTTATGATGTTATCTATTATCTTTCACATAGTGATAGGTATTTTCCAGTCCTTTTTGTAATGTCCATTTAGGCATATACCCTAAACATTGTTTTGCTTTTGCCGTGCTCAATAAAGAATGTTTAATATCACCAATGCGTGGTTCTTCATAATGACGTTCTACAGTAGTGCCAGCAATGCGCTCTAATGCATCGATTAAGTCATTCACAGAGATGCCAGTTTCTGTACTTACATTGATGACCCCCGTCACATCATTATCTAGTCCCAAAATATTTGCTTCCACTACGTCATCCACATAGACAAAGTCACGTGTTTGTTCTCCATCACCAAAAATTTTGATGGATTCTCCATTTGCTACATGTTCGCAGAAAATGCTAACAACGCCACCTTCACCGCCATTGCCTTGGCGTGTTCCATATACATTGGAGTAGCGATAGCAAATATATGGCAATCCAAAGGATTCTTGGTAAATGCGCAAATACCCTTCTGTGGTTAATTTTGTCAATCCATAGCAAGAACGAGGTACTCCTGCCAAGTCTTCTGTAAGAGGCAATACTTCTAGATCACCATATACCGCCGCTGAGGATGGCATAAGGAATTTTTTTACCCTCACTTTCACTGAGGCTTGTAATAAGTTCAACAGACCCATTAAATTGATATCACAATCTTCTGTTGGATGCACCATGGATTCTGCTACTACAGTTTGCGCTGCCTCATGAAATACATAGTCCGGTTGAAAGTCTTCAAACACGGCATGTATCTGTTTATCTCGTATATCTAATTCTAAAAATTCAGCTTGTTCATTAACAAATGTCCGCAATCCACTGCTTAAATTGTCAATCACAAGTACACGATGTCCTTCTTGAATCAATCTATCTACTAGATGTGATCCAATAAAACCGGCACCGCCTGTTACAATTATATTCATATTCCTCATTCCTGTATCAATGACTGTCT
>CAUUIH010000087.1:0-6040 GCA_963545165.1 uncultured Veillonella sp. | reverse complement strand
AATTAGTAGTATTATAAAAAAATATAATTCTCTCATCACCCTTCATCAGCGTAAGTATTTTCCAAATTTTTACATGCAAGATAAACAGATGTGACACAACTCCATATATGCTTTTTCTAAAATATACGAGTAAGATATGTATAAGAGCCATTTCTATGTTGTCATGTAAATTAAGAGGTGTGAATATGGTAAAGGCTGAGGAAGGATCGGAATTATTTTGCAAGTATTATGAACGGTGGATTCGGATGTACAAGGAAGGGGCTATTCGAGAGGTAACGATGAAAAAGTATGAGATTACCTTGGCATGGTTGCAAAAGTTAGTACCTGAACTGCGACTTTCAGAGTTAAATCGAATTACCTATCAACAGTTGTTGAATGACTATGCAGTGTATCACGAGCGGCAAACAACGATGGACTTTCACCATCAATTGAAGGCAGCTGTATTGGATGCAGTTGATGAGGGATTCATTGATCGGGACCCGACCCGGAAAGCGATTATTAAGGGCAAAGCGCCACGAGAGAAGAAGATTAAGTATTTGAATCAATTCGAGTTGCACACATTGTTGGTGCATTTGAATCTCACACCAGAAATTAATTGGGACTGGTTTATTTTCATCATAGCCAAGACTGGTATGCGCTTTTCAGAGGCACTAGCATTAACACCAAAAGACTTTGACTTTCCACATCAATCACTGATTGTAAATAAAACTTGGGACTACAAAGGACATGGTGGATTTTTGCCAACGAAGAACAAGTCCTCAGTACGAAAGATTCAATTGGATTGGCAAACGATTATTAAATTTTCTGAATTAATCAAGGATTTGCCTGAAGATATGCCAATCTTTGTGAAAGGGACTGTGTATAATTCGACGGTCAATGATAGGCTAGAGAGATACTGCAAGGACCTAGGGATTCCCGTTATTTCTGTTCACGGACTACGTCATACCCATGCATCGTTGTTGCTCTTTGCAGGGGTATCCATTGCTAGTGTCGCTAGACGATTAGGTCATGCGAGTATGACTACAACACAGAAAACATATATCCATATCATTCAGGAACTGGAAAATCGAGATATCGATTTAGTGATGCGTTCAATGGCGGGACTGGCATAAATTATTATTATAGAATGGCTCTTTATTTCTATCTTATGGTATACTAATAGAGTATAGTTATAGGTAAATGAAAGGGATGGAGTATGAAAGAAGATGTACGAATTTTAATCATTAAAATGAGTTCTCTAGGTGATATCATTCATGCCTTACCGACGCTGTATGCTTTGCGCCAACAATATCCGAAGGCGTATATTGCATGGGCAGTTCATGAACAGTTTAAGGATGTGATTCCTCCAAAACCTTGGGTGGATGAAATCATCATCATAGATAAAAAACAATTAAAACGCTTTTCCTATTGGAAACAACTATGGAAGCTATTGCATGAAAAGCACTTTGACATTTCTTTAGATTTACAGTCTATTGCGAAAAGTGCCATCGTAGCAGGTCTTAGTGGAGCAAAGAAACGCTATGCGTACTGGGAACTTCGTGAGGGAAGTTGGCTTGTGAACACAGCGCTTGTAGGTGAACACAAAATGGATCACGTCATCGAGCGCTATCTAGATACGGCTCGTGCTTTGGGCTGTGAAGTAAATGATATCGTGTTCCCATTGCCGACTTTCACAGATGCAGAAACTGCGGTGACAGAGAAGTTAAATGCTAGAGGAGCTTTCATCGAAAATCCATATATTGTTATGGCTCCAGGTGCTCGTTGGGCAGTGAAAGAATGGCCTATTTCTCATTTTGTAGACCTCGGTAAACGATTGGTGGCAGCAGGTGAGACGGTGGTGCTCATTGGTGCCAATGAGGATGCGGATAAAGGCCGTGCCATTGTAGACGGCATCTCCAGTGATAATGTGGTGAATCTCATTGGTGACACGAATTTGAAAGAACTTATCGAGGTCATTCGTCACAGTGCTTTATACATCAGTGCTGATACGGGGCCGTTGCATATTGCAAATGCCTTGAAAGTACCATTGATTGCTTTATTTGGAACTACTTGTCCAGAACGGACAGGTCCATATGGAGGCGATCATATTCACATCATTGTTTCACCTACATCACGGGCGACCTTAGAGAAACCGTTAGTGGAAGATTTGGAATGTATGGCACAGATTACGGTGGATACTGTATTTGATACAGTGAAAGAAATGAGGAATTTATGATAGAGTTAGATGGAAAACGGATTGTGGTAACCTTTTTGATGCACTTAGGCGATGTGGTACTGACTACACCGTTTATCCATGCTCTTAGAAAGTTGGCACCTCACAGCCATATTACCTATGTAATTGACAAGAAGTTGGCGGATGTATATCGTCATAATCCTTATATTGATGCCTTAGTGGAAGTGGATAAAAAAGGGGTTCATAATAGCATTGGTGGTCTTAATCAAGTCGCCAAAGAGATTCGCCACCAAGGGCCGGTGGATGTAGTCATCAACTTGCATCCTAATGAACGAACATCCTATTTAGCTTGGAAATTAAAAGCTAAGGTAACCACTGGGATGAGTCATTTCTTGTTCCGTCCGTTTATGACAAAGGTAACACGATTGAACCGCAAAACGGTGCATGCTGCTCAAATGTACATGAATGTGCTAGAACAGTTAGGATATACGGTAGAACACGAAGGGCTAGAAATCTTTACTAGTCCAGAGTGGGATGAAAAGGTGCAAGCGTTTTATGCCTCTCAGGGAGTGGCAGAAACGGATCGCCTTATCGGATTTAATGTTGGTAGTGCGGTGCCGGAAAAACGTTGGCCTAAGGAACGATTTGCTCATGTTGCAGACACTTTAGCAAAAGAAGGGTACAAAATAGTCTTCTTTGGTGGTCCTATGGATGAAGAGATGGTACAGGACGTACTAGATACGATGACGGAGCCTGCGATTAAGGGAACAGGTCAGTTCAGTATTGGAGAATTGGCTTCCGCCATGAGGCGATGTGAATGTTTGGTGACTAATGACTCGGGGCCAATGCATGTAGGAGTGAGTCAGAGAGTACCGATTGTGGCGCTCTATGGACCTTCAAATCCAGCTTTATATGGACCTTTTACAGAGAAGGCTGTAGTCTTGGAATCGATGGAACATTACGATGTGAACAAAAATATGAAACAGGTGTTAAAAGAGGGTAACTACAAAGGATTGTCTGTGATTTCTGAGGAATCTGTACTAGCGGGTATACGGACAATGTTAGAGAGAAAGGGTATGAACTAAGGATGCACTATATTGTATTTGACTTGGAATGGAACCAACCCTATACATTAGAACCGAATATGATACGACGCTCGGGGTTTCCATTCATTGGTGAGATTATACAAATAGGCGCCGTAAAACTTGATGAAAGTTTACAAATTATAGATCAATTTGAAGTATTCATTACCCCAAAATTTCTACCTATTATGCATCATTCGGTAGAGAAGTTGACCCATATTACTATGGATAAATTACGTAAAGAAGGAGTATCTTTCCGTCGTGGTTGCGAAAAGTTTTTACGTTTTGTTGGTCCTGATGGGATTTTGGTGTCTTGGGGACCCGATGATATTGAAATGTTGATGGATAACGCATTCTGCCATAAGGTACATGTACATCGGGAAGTGCCTTGGTTTGATGCACAATCTCTATATGCTAAAACGATGCACAATTGTAGTCAACAATATGCTTTGCAAAAAGCGATGGATGAGATGCATGTGCAAACACCAAATTTACAAGCCCATAATGGTTTACATGATGCTATTTGCACAGCTATGGTATGCCAACGGTTTCCATTTTTAAAAGCCTTACAAAAGAAGCGTGAAAAACAAAAAAAACAACGATGTTTTTACGGGCTTTCACGGCATGAACATAAAATATTTGAGTCCATTGTGACCATGCCGCGTATATTTCGGCAAAGCAATCGGGCGAAAACTGCATGCCCTGTTTGTAAGGAGCCTTTGCACTTAGACCCTATTGTGGGAGTGGTAAAACATCGCTTTTTATCTATGGGAGCTTGCAAGGAACATGGCACCTTTGGGGTCCATTGGTATGTAGGAAAATCCATCAGTAAGCACTTAGGAAAACGCTATTATGTTTCCAAAATGGTCACCAATGCACCTAAGGGATTGCGTGAATTGTATGCGCGAAAAAAATAAATGTTAATATTAGAACAGAAAGGAGCTAGGTATGGAACGTAGAAATGCTTGGCATGAATATACAGAACAACAATTACAAGAAATTGATGCTTTGGCAACGAAGTATCGTCATTTTCTAGATTATGGTAAAACAGAGCGTGAATGTGTGGACCAAATTGTGGAGTTCGCAGAAGCTGCTGGGTACCGTAATATGGATAGTGTTATCAAAGAAGGCATTACCTTAAAAGCGGGAGATAAGGTCTATTATGTGCACATGAAAAAAGCGGTAGCCATGGTAAATATCGGTACAGAACCGATTGAACAGGGGATGAATATTTTAGGTGCTCATATTGATTCTCCTCGGCTAGATGTGAAACAAAATCCGTTTTATGTAGACAGCGATTTAGCTTTATTAGATACACATTATTATGGAGGTATCAAAAAATACCAATGGGTGACTATGCCTCTTGCAATTCATGGTGTTGTGGTAAAACGTGATGGCACTGTCATCAATCTGGCTATCGGTGAAAGCCCAACAGACCCAGTATTTTGTGTTACAGACTTATTGCCACATTTAGGGCAAGAACAAATGGAGAAAAAAGCTGCCAAAGTGGTAGAAGGGGAACAACTAGATCTTCTTATCGGCAGTCGCCCTGTAAAAGGGGAATTAAAAGATGGTGTGAAAGCCTATGTATTGCAAGTACTAGAAGAGCAATATGGTTTTGAGGAAGAAGATTTCTTGTCCGCAGAGCTTGAAATCGTACCAGCTGGTGCAGCGAGAGAATTAGGATTCGACCGTTCTATGATCATCGGCTATGGTCAAGATGACCGTGTATGTGCCTATACATCCTTAGTGGCGATGTTAGAAACAGACAATGTGAGCCGCACTACTTGTACGTTATTGGTGGATAAGGAAGAAATTGGTTCCGTGGGTGCCACTGGTATGCAATCTCGTTTCTTTGAGAACTTTATGGCAGAATTATTGGAAGCTATGGGACATACCTCTCCATTAGCAGTGCGACGTGCTTTATCCAATAGTCATATGTTGTCCTCTGATGTAAGTGCCGGTTTTGATCCACTGTATGCAAGCGCCTTTGAAAAGAAAAATGCCGCCTTCTTAGGTCGTGGTGTGGTATTTAATAAATTTACTGGTTCTCGTGGTAAAAGTGGTTCCAATGATGCGAATGCAGAATATATGGCACGCATTCGTCATTTAATGGATCAAGATAATATTTCTTACCAAACGGCTGAATTAGGCCGTGTAGATCTCGGTGGAGGCGGTACGATTGCGTATATCATGGCTCTCTATGGTATGAATGTGATCGACTGTGGCGTAGCTGTACTTAGCATGCACTCTCCTTGGGAAGTGACGAGCAAAGCCGATATTTATGAAGCAAAACGTTGTTATTTAGCGTTCTTAGCAGCGAAAGGGGAATAATCCTATGACAACACAGGGTGAAATGGAACGTGTGAAAGTGGATATTTTTAGCATGACTAAAGATGAAGCAGAACAATTTGTGAAAGATAAAGCGTACTTTATGATGATTCTTCGTAAATTGATGTATGAATATTGTCCCATCGTAAAGGTAGAACGGTTTGAGCCTACAGAAGGGGAAAGTATTTCCGCTTATTTGACGGAGGAAATGGAACAAGACCAAACGCCTGTATTGTCTGTGGTGTTAGATCCTTTTGAAGTATCTGCTATGAAAGTGGCAGAAGAACGAGGTAAATTGAAAGAGTATGTCTTTGCAGCTAGCGAAATGACAGAAGTCTTATTACAGGTATTAAAAGAAAAAATATCTAATGGTGAATTAGAATAATAGAAAGGACAGACTATGTTATATATTGAATATCCAAAATGTACGACTTGCAAACGAGCAAAAAAATAT
>CAUUIH010000086.1:0-6189 GCA_963545165.1 uncultured Veillonella sp. | reverse complement strand
TAGAAACTGTATAGGATGGTGATAGCATGATCGTAGAATTAATCTCTACAGGATCAGAATTATTACTAGGACATATTGTCAATACAAATGTGAAATGGCTTAGCGAAGAATTGAATAATCGGGGCTATTCTGTATCATACCAAACAACGGTAGGTGATAATCCAGAGCGCATGAAAGAGGTATTTCAACGAGCAGGAGAGCGAGCAGACATTGTAATAAGTTCTGGAGGCTTAGGAGCTACCCAAGGAGATATTACTCGTAAATCTTTGGCAGATGCCTTAGGGTTACCCATGGTATTTCACGAAGAAGCAGGTCGTGAGGTAGATTCCTTTTATGAAAAACAAGGTCGTATGAAACCTTACGAATCTGACCGAGATCGGTATTTACCAGAAGGGGCGAAGGTACTACATAATCCTGTAGGTGTGGCACCAGCTGTAGTAGTGGAGCAGGATAATACAATATATATTTTATTACCAGGTCCACCATCTGAATTACAAGGAACTTTTGCAGAAAGTGTTACCCCTTTTTTAACACAGCGGTTTGGAAATCAAGGGATGATTTATTCTGAACGATATGCAGTATATGGATATCGTGAAATGCAATTAGAAACTCTATTGCAAGACCTCATCCAGAATCAACAGAATCCAACGATAGCACTACTGATTAAACGGGGATACATTGAAATTCGTTTAACTGCCAAAGGTGAGTCAAAAGAAGACTGTCAGGAGAAACTAGGTCCATGGAGGACTATCCTCTTAGAACGTTTGGAAAATATCCGTAGCTTAGATACATCGGTGTTGGAAGACTTTCACAAGGTGGCACTAGAAACAGGTATTACCATAGGAACGGCCGAATCTTGCACAGGCGGCCTAGTAGGCAAAACATTGACTGACTTAGGTGGTAGCAGTGGATATTACCAAGGAGGTATCATTTCTTATGCAAATGCGGTGAAAGAACAAGTGCTAGGCGTATCATCGGAGACATTAGCAACACTTGGTGCTGTCAGTGAAGAAACGGCTACAGAAATGGTACAAGGTGTATTTCGTGTGTTACGGACGGACTATGCCATTGCGACTACAGGGATAGCCGGTCCCGGCGGTGGTAGTCAAGAAAAACCAGTAGGTCTTGTGTATATTGGTATTGGTACTCCACGAGGGATTACAGTATATAAAGAGATATTTATAGGGGATCGCGATAGCATCCGTAAAAGTGTAGCGGAACGAGCGATTCAATATGTATATAAAGAATTAATAGAAAGGTAGAACAATGGCAAAGGATAAAGCAAAAGAAGCAGCAATTGATATGAAAAGCGGATCTCAAGAAGACCGTATGAGAGCCTTAGAAGGGGCTTTAAAACAAATTGAAAAGGACTTTGGTCAAGGTGCGATCATGCGCATGGGCGAAGCGGCTGATAAAATGAACATTGAAGTCATTTCTACAGGTGTGTTGGCCTTGGATTTGGCAGTAGGTGTAGGTGGATTCCCACGAGGTCGTATTATTGAAATCTATGGTCCAGAATCTTCTGGTAAAACTACAGTGGCTTTACATGCAGCGGCGGAAGCACAGCGCAATGGTGGCGTGGTTGCTTTCATCGATGCGGAACATGCGTTGGACCCTGTGTATGCAAAAAAATTAGGTGTAGATATCAATAGTTTGCTAATTTCCCAACCAGATAATGGTGAACAAGGCTTGGAGATTACAGAGGCTTTGGTTCGCTCCGGTGCAGTAGATTTAATCGTAGTGGACTCTGTAGCGGCCTTAACACCTAAAGTAGAGATTGACGGTGAAATGACAGATGCTCATGTCGGTGTACATGCACGTTTGATGAGTAAAGCGTTGCGTAAATTAACAAGCTCCATCAGTAAAACTAGAACGGTTATTATCTTTATTAACCAATTGCGTGAAAAAGTGGGCATTATGTTTGGTAACCCAGAAACAACTACAGGTGGTCGTGCCTTAAAATTCTACTCCACCATTCGTTTAGATGTACGCAAAGGAGAAGCCTTAACATCTGCTAAAGAACATGTTGGTAATCGGACAAAAGTAAAAGTTGTGAAAAATAAAGTGGCTCCTCCATTTAAAGTAGCGGAATTTGACTTAATGTTTGGGGAAGGTGTTTCCTATGAAGGTACATTGATTGACATCGGCGCAAATATTGAAGTCATCAAAAAATCTGGCGCTTGGTATTCCTATAATGGAGAGCGCATGGGTCAAGGTAAAGAAGCAGCTAAAGTGTTCTTGAAAGAAAACCCTCAAATTGCTCAAGAAATTGATTCTATCATTCGTGATACATTAGCAGCAGAACCATTGAATGTACTGGGTCATGATGAAGAAGTAGATGATGTAGCGACTGCTGAAGCAGCGGATATGGAATAATGGTATTTCGCACATCGAAAGAGCAGGAGTGGACTTTTGCATCCGCTATGGAACAAGCTTTGCGTTTATTAGGACCACGGTCTCTAAGTACCCTAGAGCTAAGGCGTAAATTGTCGCAACGGTCTGTACCCAGTGAACTCATACACGAGGTAGAAGAAAAACTTGTATCCTTATCGTATTTAGATGATGAAGAATTGTCAGAAGAAGCTTTGCGTGCCTATATGGAGGCAGAAAAGTATAGTACCTATTACATTCGTGAAAAAATGCGTGAACGAGGTCTTACGGTATCGTATGTGTTAGATGACTATGATGAATGGTCGGTAGCGGTGAAGTTGTTAGAGCAACGGTTTCACATTTCTGATGAAGAGCGGTTAGCGGCCATCGAAGAGGGCGAAGAAGATAAGCTTAGCAAGAAAAAAATAATTTATTTTTTGAAGAATCGTGGATTCACTGTGAGTACAATTCAATCTATCTGTTATGAATGGAGCCCCTACTTAGAGTAGGGGCTTTGTCTTGACATTCCACGGTGTATGAACTAAAATTAAAATAGCCTTAATAATAAGCAAAATAAAATTTAAAAGCAAAGTAGGCGAGAAACCGGGGAAGCGGATGTATCGACTTCTCCTTTTTTTATGCAAGTGGGAGGTGAACACGATTTTAGAATACAGCATTATTGCCGTAGTCATGGTATTAATTGGTCTTGGAGTAGGCTATTTATTGCGTCGCAATATTGCAGAAGGTAAGCTAAACAAAGCGGAAACAGAAGCTGCACGTATTGTTGCTGATGGAGAACGCTTAGCGGAGTCTAAGAAAAAAGAAGCGTTACTGGAAGCAAAAGAAGAAATTCATAAATTGCGTGCTGATGTAGATAAAGAAAATCGCGATAGACGTAATGAATTACAACGTCTTGAACGACGAATTTTACAAAAAGAAGAGCAATTAGACAAAAAACTAGACAGTATTGAACGCAAAGAGGAGTCCTTGCACCACAAGGAACGTAATCTAGAAAAAGCGGAAGAAAAAATCGAAGTATTGCATCAACAACAAATGGAAGAGTTAGAACGCATTTCTAGCTTAACCTTTGAGGAAGCAAAACAAATTTTATTGACAAAAGTAGAACAAGAGATTCGTCACGACACTGCTGTGATGCTTAAAGATCTTGAGCAACAAGCAAAAGAAGAGGCGGAAAAGAATGCTAGAGAAATTATTTCTATGGCCATTCAACGATGTGCAGCTGACCATGTAGCAGAATCTACAGTGTCTGTTGTAACATTGCCAAATGATGAGATGAAAGGTCGTATTATCGGTCGTGAAGGACGTAATATTCGTGCTTTAGAAACGTTGACGGGTATCGATTTAATTATTGATGATACACCAGAAGCAGTTATTTTATCCGGATTTGATCCAATTCGTCGCGAAGTTGCACGAATTGCCTTAGAAAAACTCATTGTAGATGGACGTATCCATCCAGCTCGTATCGAGGAAATGGTTGAAAAAGCACGCCGTGAAGTGGAAACAACTATAAAAGAGGCGGGCGAGCAAGCTACTTTTGAAGCAGATGTACATGGCTTACATCCAGAAGTGATTCGTATTTTAGGTAGACTAAAATATCGTACTAGTTATGGACAGAATGTATTAAAACACTCTGTAGAAGTATCTCATTTGGCAGGTATGATGGCAGCAGAATTAGGCTGCGATGTTGTACTGGCTAAACGAGGCGGTTTATTACATGATTTGGGCAAAGCCTTAACGCATGAAATCGAAGGGTCTCACGTGGAAATTGGCGTAGATCTTGCTAAAAAATATCATGAAAGTGCATTGGTACAAAACTGTATTGGTGCGCATCATGGTGATGAAGAGTTTAAATCTGTAGAAGCTGTATTGGTGGCAGCAGCAGATGCTATTTCTGCAGCACGACCAGGCGCTAGACGCGAAACATTAGAAAATTATTTAAAACGATTATCTAAGTTGGAAGAAATCGCAGAATCTTTTGAAGGCGTTGAAAAATGCTTTGCTATCCAAGCAGGTCGAGAGATTCGCGTTATGGTAAAACCAGATAAAGTGGATGATGTGGAAGCGAACTTATTGGTACGTGACATCATTAAACGAATCGAAAATGAATTAGAATATCCAGGACAGATTAAAGTTGTGGTTATTCGTGAAACACGAGTCGTAGATTACGCGAAAAAATAGTCTACATAAGTGGTTGGAGCAGCCTTTGGCTGCTCTAACTTCTTTTTTTTCACACTATATATGAATTGCATATATAGTGTGAAGAAAAAGAAAGCATTTCCAAGTAGGAGTTTTTTAGTTTATGTAGAATAGTATAGATAGAGAACGTATACATAGATGATTAGAGTTTGATGTATACAGTGTAGTACATAGCTTAGGAGAGTGACATGAGCAAGTTTTTCAATGATGATATAATTGAACAAGTCAAAAATGCCAATGATATTGTATCTGTCATTTCTGAGCATATTCCATTGAAGAAGAAAGGGAAAAACTATTGGGGTTGTTGTCCATTTCATAATGAAAAGACGCCATCCTTTAGTGTGACCCCTGACAAGGGCTTTTTTTATTGCTTTGGTTGTCGAGAATCGGGGAATGTCATCAGCTTCTTGATGAAGTATGATAATTTAACTTTTCCGGAGGCTATTGAGCGGTTGGCGAATCGTGCCAATATTGCCTTGCCAGAACGAACTGTATCATCATCAGAACGAAAACGTATGGCTCGTTTGGAAGCTATGTATGAAGTAAATGAACTAGCTACAAATTTCTTTCATAATTGTTTAGTAAAAACAGAGTTAGGAAAAGAAGGTTTAGACTATTTGTTAAAACGGGGACTATCCATGGAAACTATTACCAAGTTTCGCTTAGGGTTTGCTCCAGATGGATGGGATAAGCTATACAGTGCATTTACAGGGAGAGGTCTAGACCCTAATGTATTGCTAGAATTAGGATTGTGCCGTAAAAATGAACAAGGTAAGATCTACGATTATTTTAGAAAGCGTGTGATGTTCCCTATCATGGATGGAAAGGGGCGTGTCTTAGGCTTCGGTGGTCGTGTTCTTGACGACAGCAATCCGAAATATTTGAACTCCCCAGAAACGGAAATATTTAATAAAGGACATCTATTATTTGCCTTTTATCAATCGTATCGTACAATTCGTGAGAAGAAACAGGCCGTTCTCGTTGAGGGCTATATGGACGTACTGAGCTGTCATAATGCAGGCATTACGAATGTAGTAGCATCGTTGGGCACCGCCTATACGAAAGACCACGGTCGGCTATTGATGCGTCAGGCGGAGGAAGTCGTTCTTGCCTATGATATGGATGGTGCGGGTCGCACAGCGGCTAAACGTGCCATCGAGTTATTGCAAAATACGGAATTTTCTGTTAAGGTAGTATCTATGCCTGATGGAAAGGATCCCGATGATTTTATCAAAAATCATGGTCCTCAAGCGTGGCAAGAATTGGTGGATACATCGCCAAGAGATTTTGAATTTTTATTAAATGAAAGCTTGAGTCGTCACGATACGAATTCGGTGGAAGGGAAACGGGCTGTTTTATCAGATATATTCCCCTTCATTGCAGGTCATGAAAGTCAAGTGCGACGTGATGAATATTTAAAAGCCTTGGCATTACCTTTATGGTTAGATGTGAGTACCATTATTACTTACTTTAGACAGTTTCTTCGACAAGGAAACATAGAATTAAAACAGCAGGCCGTGAATGTGCCTAAGGAGACTTTCACAGATGAAGAAGAGTTGCTGTACTGGGTAGGTAAGGATAATGATATATATAGCTTGGTGA
>CAUUIH010000085.1:0-6203 GCA_963545165.1 uncultured Veillonella sp. | reverse complement strand
GAGCTCCGTCTGCTCCTTTAGGGCCTTGTGGACCTTCTGGACCTTGGGCTCCTGGAGCTCCGTCTGCTCCTTTAGGGCCTTGTGGACCTTCTGGACCTTGGGCTCCTGGGGCTCCATCTGCTCCTTTAGGGCCTTGCGGACCTTCTGGGCCTTGGGCTCCTGGGGCTCCATCTGCTCCTTTAGGGCCTTGCGGGCCTTTGATGTTTCCAGATTTCTCCCATGCACCATTATTTTTAACAAGTACATCTCCTGTTGTAGTGTTGATGTATGTATCTCCATCTTTGCCAGTTGTGGCTGTTGGTGCGTCTGTACCGCTCAAGACATCTTTTCCATCACGTCCGTTCGTTCCGTTTTGTCCATCACGACCTGGTGCTCCATTCATACCATCTCGTCCCGCTGGACCGGCTGCTCCTGGATCACCTTGCGGTCCTTTAAAATCAGGATCTTGTTTTAAGGCCTCACGGTTCAATTCGATGGTAACGTATTTTTTATTATCCGTTCCTGTTTTTTCAACTACTTTGAAGTCGCCAGATTTAAAATCTAATCCTTCAATAGCTCCTGCATTCACTAGAGCACCATGGGTAAATGTATTGTTATCTCCAGAACCACCTGTGTATATATTCCAGCTATTTCCACCAGTGATGTTAGCCAATTTATTGTTGATTTCATTTGCTACGCTATATAATTGGCTACCATTGATAGCATCGGTACTTGTAGCACTAATTAGACCTGGGGCCACGTGCTGGATGCGACGCGTTTGATCTGATTTACCAACGCTGACCACGCCCGTTACGGTATTTCCACCAGCAAAGCTCAATGTATATGTTTTAGCAGATGATCCTGTACCTAGGTTCAATGTCTCGCCAGTATAGGAGTTATCCGTACCTTTCGTACTGTTACCAGCAGTTGCTACCGTCTCTGCTTCACTACCAAGAGCCACACTTTTTGCCACATTAGCTATTGCCTTATAGCCTAAAGCAAGTGTAGCTTCTTCTTGTGCTTCACTTTCATTACCAAATGCAGCTGCATTTGTTTTTAATGCCTTCGTACTTTTACCAATAGCAATCGTTTCATTAGCTGTCAAACCACCAGTAATCGTATTGGCCTGTTTACCGATAGCAATGTTGTCATTACCAGTAATGGTATTTCCTGATTCATGACCCATAGTAACGTTATCATTACCTGTGATGGAGTTACCTGATTTATAGCCTGCGGCATAGTTATTATTACCTGTCACTTCACGACCAGCTTCTGCACCTGCTACAAAGTTACTGTTACCACTAACTTTATTACCACTATAGTAACCTAATGCTGTATTAAAGTTACCAGTTACTTCTTTACCAGATTCTTTGCCTAAAACGACGTTACTTTCACCTTTTATCCAGCTACCTGCATTAACGCCAGCCGCCAAGTTATCTTGTCCTTGAATCCATCGACCAGCACTAAATCCCAAAGCAATATTGTGCTCCGCACCATCCACAGTGCCCCCATCAGTAGTTTCTATCTCACCTTTTGCATTAACGGTATTGGTCCATCGATGGCCTACATAGTTACCAGCATTTTCTGCAAAGGCAAGATTGAAATTACCAGCTACATTGGAACCGGCTGCCTTGCCAAAGGCCATATTATTGGAGCCCTTGGATTGACCGTATCGATTGGCTGCATCAGTAGCGGCTGCATTCACAACATGTCCATCTACGTTTTGACCTGCGTTCAGACCTAAAGCAATGTTGTACACACCTTTTACATTAACCCCAGAGTTTTGTCCCATGGCGATATTTCGGCTACCAGACATATTGGCTCCGGCATCTTGACCGTAGATAAAGTTATCGCTCCCTGTAACATTTGCACCTGCAGTAGGTCCTAATGCAAAGTTATCGGATCCCGTCATATTCTCGCCAGCTTTGTATCCAATGCTCACATTTCGACTACCTTTATTGTTATAGGCAGCGTTTTCACCAAAGCTAAAATTATAGTTACCACTACTATGAGCATCTTGTGAATAAGCATTTTCTCCAAAGCTAAAGTTATAGATGCCATTGGCTCGACGGGCTGCACTATCTCCAAAAATAAAAGCGTGATTACCACCAGCATTCCATCCAGCGAATTTACCGAAAATAAATTTATAATCACTATTCCCCCACAAGCTATCCCCTGCAGCCTCACCAACAAGCATGAGATATTTTGAATCAGAAGCCCCTGCATTACCTGCACCATGACCCAACACGAGGCTATAGCTACCGCCATAACCAACATGACCAGTGGTATTCATAATATTATTTTTTGCATTCGGCCATAAAGTAACACCATCACCTACAGTAAGATTATTGGTGTTATTCCCCCCTAGTGTCTGCGCTCCACCCACTGCTAAGTTATCTGTATCTGCAGCCAATGCCATTCCCGTGATACTAGTTAACACAAGTGCAGACAACAAACAACGATTTTTCTTGTTCATAAACTCTCCTCATTTACACTAACGAACCTAACATAAGAAATAAAAAACGCCTGTCTTATTTTCTATATGCTTATAGAATCATATATTCCAATACGTTATATAAATATTTTACACTACAATTATCTACTAAATCAATATAGTTTATGCAACTTCTTTTATACATTTACACGAAACAAAATATTTATGCAAATAGATAATCAAGTAAAAGATAAGCTCTACATACAATTATTGCATGTTTGACCATTTACTCATACACCACTTTCAAAAACGATATAACCTATGCTAAAAAGTATATTGTAATGATTATCGTTATAGATTACAATAAAGTTAACCCTATGGGTTACGTTTTAATGTGTATTTGGAGGTATATTATGCAACAAGCATGGAAAGACTTCAATACAGGTGTATGGGATAAATCCGTGGACGTACGCGATTTCATCCAACGAAACTATGTGCCTTATGTAGGCGATGATTCTTTTCTAGTAGGTCCTACTGAACGAACTACTAGACTTTGGCAACGGGTATTAGATTTATACGAGGAAGAGCGACAAAAAGGTTCTGTCATCGATGCAGATACTGATGTAGCAACTCACATTACGGCTCATGCCCCTGGATATATTATTAAAGAAGATGAACAAATCGTTGGTCTTCAAACTGATTATCCTTTAAAACGTGCCATGTTCCCTTATGGTGGTTTACGAACTGCTAAAAGTGCTATCGAAGAGTATGGTTACAAAATGGATCCAACTCTTGAAAGCTTCTTTAAAACTCATCGTAAGACACACAATGACGGTGTATTTGATGTATATACACCTGAGATGAGAGCTGCGCGCTCCGCTCACATTATTACGGGCCTACCTGACGCGTATAGTCGCGGCCGGATTATCGGTGATTATCGCCGTGTAGCCTTATATGGTGTAGATTATTTGATCAAAGATAAAGAAGATCAATTCAACATCACCATGGGCGATATGATGCCAGATGTCATTCGTGACCGCGAAGAAATTCGAGATCAAATCCGTTCTTTAAAAGAATTAAAAGAAATGGCAGCGTCCTACGGATTTGACATCTCTAAACCTGCTACCGATGTGAAAGAAGCTATCCAATGGCTATACTTTGGCTACTTGGGTGCTATTAAAGAACAAAACGGTGCAGCTATGTCTATCGGACGTAACTCCACTTTCTTAGACATCTATGCAGAACGTGATTTGAAATCTGGTAAATATACAGAAGAACAAATCCAAGAAATGGTGGATCACTTCATTATGAAATTGCGTATGGTACGTTTTGCACGTATTCATGAATACAACAATTTATTTACTGGTGATCCTGTATGGACAACTGAGTCTATCGGTGGTATGGGCACTGACGGACGTACACTAGTGTCTAAAACGGCATTCCGTGTCCTACATACATTGCAAAACCTTGGTCCTGCTCCTGAACCAAACTTAACAGTGCTTTGGTCTCCTTCCCTTCCTGAAGGATTCAAAAAGTTCTGTGCGAAACTCTCTATTGCAACATCTTCCATTCAATATGAGAACGACGAAATCATGCGTCCAAATTCTGGTGATGATTACGCTATCGCTTGCTGCGTATCCCCTATGCGTATTGGTAAAGAAATGCAATTCTTTGGCGCTCGCTGTAACTTGGCGAAAGCTTTACTATACGCAATCAATGGTGGCGTAGATGAAAAGCTAAAAAAACAAGTAGGTCCAAAATTCCGCCCTATTACTTCAGAATACCTTGACTTTGACGAAGTGATGGAACGTTTTGAAGATATGACGGAATGGCTCGCAGGTGTGTATGTGAATGCGTTAAATATCATTCATTACATGCATGATAAATACGCCTATGAAAAATTGGAAATGGCATTGCATGACCGTAAGGTAACACGTTGGTTTGCCACAGGTATTGCTGGACTTTCCGTAGTAGCCGATTCCCTCTCTGCTATTAAATATGCGAAAGTAAAACCAATTCGTGACGAAAATGGTATTGCTATTGATTTTGAAATCGAAGGCGAATTCCCTAAATATGGTAATGATGATGATCGCGTAGATGATTTAGCTGCTACGGTGGTATCTGGTTTTATAAATAAAATTCGTAAACATCCAACCTATCGTCAATCCGTACCAACTATGTCTTTGTTGACTATCACTTCCAATGTAGTATACGGCAACGCGACTGGTGCTACACCTGACGGACGTAAAGCCGGTATTCCATTTGCTCCAGGTGCCAACCCTATGCATGGTCGTGACGAACACGGTGCCATCTCTTCCCTAGCATCTGTTGCTAAAATGCCATGGCGTGATTGTTGCGATGGTATTTCTAATACATTCTCTATTATTCCAGATTCTCTTGGTAAATCTGGTGAATCTATGGTGACATTGGGCGACTTGGACCTAGATTTAGACCTAGGTGACATTACACATGCCTTAGCCGATGGTTGTGAAAATCTAGCTTGCCGTGAGCCAAATGTTACTTTCTCTGAAGAAAAGGAGTAACTATGACAAACGAACAACAAGTTGATAATTTAGTACAGTTATTAGATGGGTACAGCAAAAAAGGCGGCCACCATTTAAACGTAAACGTATTCAATCGTGAAACATTATTAGATGCTCAAAAACATCCTGAATTGTATCCACAATTGACTATCCGTGTATCTGGTTACGCTGTTCATTTCAACAAGTTGACTAAAGCACAACAAGACGAAGTGATCTCTCGTACATTCCATCAATCCATGTAATGCACTATGGTAGGTCGCATTCATTCCATTGAGACCATGGGTACTGTTGATGGTCCGGGCATGCGATTTGTCCTCTTCCTTCAAGGTTGCCCATTGCGATGTGCCTATTGCCATAATCCAGATACTTGGGATCCCTCTACGTATGCCCAAGAAATGACGGTGGCAGATGTGTGGACACAATTTGAAAGGAATCGAGACTTTTATATCACTGGAGGCATTACTGTCACTGGTGGCGAAGCATTGTTGCAACTCCCTTTTATTATCGAACTCTTTACTTTCTTTCACGGAAAGGGAATTCATACTTGTCTAGATACAAGCGGGATTTGCTACACACAAGAACAGGCTAGAGAGTACAAACTGCTTCTTGACGTAACGGATTTAGTCATTCTTGATGTGAAAGAGATCGATTCCTCTATACACGAAACACTAACCGGCAAACCTAATGATGCGGTCCTAGAGTTCGCTAAGTTTGTAGACGAGCATGGCACCGATTTTTGGGTGCGCCACGTGGTAGTCCCAACCATCACAGATAATCGCGATCGCTGGTATCGGCTTGGTTTCTTTCTAGGTGCCTTCAAACATTTGAAAGCTGTAGATTGCTTACCTTACCACGTCATGGGGGTTAATAAATATGAAAGTCTTGGCATTTCCTATCGCTTAGAAGGAATCCCGCCCCTCTCAAAAGCTGACGCACAGCGTGCACTACGCGTTGTCCTTTCTGGAATACGCGACTACCGCCGAGATTTATGGTGTCCTCTTAAAACACCAGAAAGTTAAACTTATAATAGAACTTTCTTGTTCTTTCATAAAAGCGCACTATCCTTCGTGGACGGTGCGCTTTTTCTGTATATCTATATGGACAGTATACGCTTGTGTGTGCGTATGTATATGCGTATGTAATACACTCGCATTTCCTGTTCATATATTAATATTGATTTCTTATGGATAGCTTGTCAAGCACAAATTAATTTGTCATAAAAAATAATTGAACATAAGCGTAATTAA